>JAQVVK010000074.1 GCA_028698975.1 Victivallaceae bacterium | reverse complement strand
CGCATCTCGTTGAGCTTGCGATTCAACTCGGCCAGCTCCTCCCGCTTCTTCTGATTGTCGCGGTAGACCGGAAACAGCAACACCGCCGTCGCCGCCACAATCAGCACCAGCAGGAAAAAGAGCAGATAGCCGGATGCCGGATTTTTCTTTTTCTCGATCATGATTTATATCCTCTCTTCGGACTGAGGAAAACTATTCCGCCGTCGGTTGAAGCGTTATCAGAAACTCAATGTTTGACTTGACCTTTTTAAGACGGCCGAGCAGCAGCTCCATCGCCTCGGCGGGCGGCACCCCGGCCACCGCCTTGCGCAGCAGCCAAACCTTGTTAAGCTCATCCGGGTGAAGCAACAGCTCCTCTTTGCGGGTTCCCGACTTTTCAATATTGATGGCCGGGTAGATGCGGCGGTCGGAAACGTTGCGATCAAGATGAAGCTCCATATTGCCGGTGCCCTTGAATTCCTCAAAGATCACGTCGTCCATGCGGCTTCCGGTATCGATCAAGGCGGTAGCGATAATCGTGAGACTGCCGTGATTTTCGATGTTGCGCGCCGCGCCGAAGAAGCGTTTCGGCTTATGAAGCGCGGTTGCATCGATACCGCCGGTCAAAATCTTGCCGCTGTGCGGCTGCAAAGTGTTGTAGGCGCGGGCCAGACGGGTGATACTGTCGAGCAGGATGACCACATCCTGTTTGTATTCGACCATGCGTTTGGCTTTTTCGACCACCATTTCGGCGACCTGCACATGACGCTCCGGCGGCTCGTCAAATGTGGAGCTGACCACCTCGGCGTCAACGCTGCGCTGCATGTCGGTGACTTCCTCCGGACGCTCGTCGATAAGCAATATTATGAGCTTCACCTCGGGGTTGTTGGCCCGGATGCTGTTGGCCACCTTTTGCAGCAGCACTGTCTTGCCGGTTCGCGGCGGAGCGACGATCAGCCCGCGCTGGCCCTTGCCGATCGGGGCGACCAGATCGACCACCCGGGTGGAATAATCACCGGGATCGCGTTCAAGGATCAGCCGCTTGGTGGGGAAATACGGGGTCAGGCTGTTAAATGGAATGATCTCTTTTTTCAGTTCGGGCGGAGCATTGTTGATGCTCTCGACCTTGAGCATGGCGAAAAAACGCTCCTTGTCGCGCGGCGTGCGGATCTGACCTGCCACAAAGTCACCGGTCTTAAGAGAGAACCGTTTGACCTGCGACGGCGATAAGTAAATATCTTCCGAACAGGGCAAATAGCTGTACGCCGGAGAACGCAGGAAGCCAAAACCGTCAGGCAGCACTTCGAGATATCCGGAGCCATACATCTGGCCGGACTTCTCGGCATTGGCACGCAGAATTTCGCCGATCAGCATGGTGCGTTCAAGCGCACCGATACCCTCGATGCCAAGCTCGGCCCCCATCGCGGCCAGCTCCGGCATGGTTTTTTGCTGAAGTTCGGCTATATTGAGCGAAGGAGCCAGCGAGTCGCGCTGGACATCACGTTCTTCACGGGGTTCACGGGGTTCACGGGGTTCGCTGTATTCAGGACGCTCCGGGCGCTCCTGCCGGTCGCGCTCTCGGTAGTTGTCGCGATCACGGTAGCCATTGTTATTATTGCCGCTATTTCCGTTATTGTTATTATTGTTATTACGGCGGTTGTTGCGGTTGTTGTTATTATTGTTGCTGTAATTGTAATTGTTGCCGTTGTTGCGGTCGCGGCGGTCGCGGCGATAACCGTTACGCCGCGGTTCTTCTCCCCGGTCGCCGTAATCCAACTCACGGTCGCGGACATATTCCGGGCGCGGCGGCATCGCGGCGGGGCGGTTTTCCTGATAATCGCCGCCCTCACGCTCGTAATCGCCGTCTTCGTTGTCGGGCGGATCGTAAACCGGGCGCGGAGCGACAAAATCGCGCGGCTCGGGTTCTCTCGGGTAATCCGTTTCCGGGCGCGGCGGGCGCGGACGGCGCGGGGCGGGTTGCCTCGGCTCGGCCGGCGGAGCCGCCGGAGCGGACGGAGCGGGCGTTTCTACGGCAGACGGCATCGGAGCCGGTTTCGAAGCCGGAGCCACCGGAGTTGATTTCGGAGCCGCCGTCTCGGCGGCCGCAGTCTCCGGATTGACCGGCGTTTTCGCCTTGGGCGGGCGGCCGCGGCGGCGCGGAGCCGGAGCGACCGGAGTTTCCTGGCCGGGAGCCGGGTTCAAATCTGAAAAAAGTTCACTGTTCTGGTTTTCATCCATTATATCATCTCCAATTCGTTGATAAAAATCTCAAGTTGATGCGTTGTTTCGGCCGGCAGCCCGGAATTCACCACGCCAAAGTCGGCCCGTTCAAGTTTCAAATCGGCCGCCAGTTGCTCGGCCTCTCGTTTTGCTATTTCATCCGAGGAAAATCCGCGCTTTTCCATCAGTCTCCGGCGGCGGACTTCCGGTGAAGTCCAAACCGTCAACACCGCGTCGAAAAACGATTCAAAATGCCCTTCATAAAGCAGCGGAAGTTCAAAAGCGCCGTTCACGCGGTCACGCCGACACCCGGCAGCCGCCGCATTGAGCTTTTTTTCCAACCTCGGATAGATCATCTTCATCAGCCGGGTCAATTCGTCATGGCGGCCAAACACCCGCCCCGCCAATATCTTCGGATTAAAACCGCCGGCAAAAACATCTTCGCCCCAGCAGGCGGCGACTTCTTTACGCAACCCGTCGTCGCGGCAATACATCTCGCGGCAAATCGCGTCGGCGTCGAATACGCGCCAGTTATGATCGGCAAAAAAAGCCAGTACGGAACTCTTTCCGCATCCAAACGGACCGGTGATACCAAGAATCATTTGAAATGCCAATTCAATGATATAAGCGTTGAAACGACCGGATATCGCCGACGCGTTATTCTATTAGTAAAAACGGAGAGTGCTGAATAGCATTGCGGATAGAACGTCCGCATCCTGTTTATAAAATAACTTGCCTAAAAAATATTGCAAGCGCATTTACATAAAAAAAACGATTTTATTGCACGACGCTCCCCCCAATACCCCGACAACAATAATTACTTGACCGGAAAAAACATCGTAATTTTTGGTTTCATGCTTGAATTTTGGCCACTTTGTGATAGAATTAACCAACTGCATTTTTTGTTGAAAGGACTGGGTATGTTTAACGAAATCGGAGAATGGCTCGCCGCCGGTCAAGGCATCTATTTTTTCATTGCCGTTGCCGGCACCACCGTCTTTGTCGTGCAGTTCATTTTAACCGTGATCGGGCTGCACTCGGACACCGATATGCCGGACAGCGGATTTGAGGTCGATTCTCACGACGTGACCGACATCTCCGGGTTGAACTTCTTCTCGCTTAAATCGATTGTCGCATTTATCACTTTTTTCGGCTGGGGCGGGGTTTTCTTCGGCCATCTCGGCTGGGGCGGGCTGGCTATCGCCTGTTTTTGCGGCGCCGCCATGATGGCTCTTACCGCCATCGTGCTGTCGCTGCTGCTTAAAATGCAGCAGTCTGGCAACATCTCCCCGGAGGACATGCTCAATCACCGCGCCACCGTATATCTGTCGATCCCGCCGGGGCGAGCTCCGGGCGGCATCGTCACGGTGGCTCTCGAAAACTGTTCGCGGCAGGTGCATGCCAGATCCGACAAAGCGATCCCGACCGGCACCGACGTGATCGTGTCGGAGAATCTCGGCGGCGGAGCATTTCTGGTGCGCCCCGTCGATAAAAACGACTCCAATAATAAACAATAGATAAATAACAGGAGAATACACATGTTTGCAGCTTCACTGGGTCTCGGCATCGCCGGACTGGCCGTCATGGCGGGTCTTGTTCTTCTCATGATCTTCATCTCGCTGGTCACCTGGTACCGCAAGTGCCCGTCTGACCGCATCATGGTGATATTCGGTAAAACCGGCGGCAACCGCCCTGCCCGGTGCATCCACGGCGGAGCCAAGTTCGTCTGGCCGGTGATTCAAGACTACGGCTACATTTCGTTGCGTCCGCTCCAGATCGCCGTCAACCTCGACAACGCGCTCTGCAAACAAAACATCCGCATCAACGTGCCGTCGGTATTCACCGTCGGGGTGAGCACCGACCCGGAAGTGATGGGCAACGCCGCCGAACGTCTGTTCGGCCAGACCCCGGAAGCCATCACCGAGCTGGCCAAAGACATCATCTTCGGACAGTTGCGTCTGGTCATCGCCTCCATGATGATCGAGGAGATCAATGCCGACCGCGAAACCTTTCTTCGCGCCGTCGAAGCCAACGTCGCCGAGGAACTCAAAAAGATCGGCCTTGAACTGCTCAACGTAAATATCACCGACATAACCGATGAATCCGGCTATATCTCGGCCATCGGCCAGCGCGCCGCCTCGGGGGCCATCAACAAGGCCAAGGTCGACGTGGCGGAGGAGACGCGCAAAGGCAGCATCGGCGCGGCCGAAGCCCAAAAACTCGAACGCATTGCGGTTTCCAAAGCCAACGCCGACGCCGCCGCCGGTGAAGCCGACGCCGACCGCGACCGCCGTATTGCGGTAAAACAGGCCGACTCGGTCGCCACCCAGGGTGAAAACGTCGCTGCCATCGAAGTTGCGAAATCCAACGCCATCCGCGCCGAACAGGAAGCCGAGGCATTCCGGCGCGCCGAGGCCGCCCGCCAGATCGCGGCCGCGCAAATCGAAAAGGCCAAATTTGAAGCCGAAGCCGAAGCTCAGATTTCGCGTGCCCGCATGGAAACCGAGCGTCAGCAGGCCGAAGTGATCGTTTCGGCGGAGATCGCCAAGCGTCAGGTCGAGATTGCGGCCGACGCCGAAGCGGAGAAGATCCGCCGCGAAGCCAAAGGTACGGCCGACGCGACCTTTGCCAAACTGGAAGCCGAAGCGCGGGGTAATTTCGCCATTCTCAAGGCCAAGGGCGACGGTTACAAGTCGATCATCGAAGCCTGCGGCAGCGACGCCGACGCGGCCTCCAAGATGCTGCTCATCGAAAAACTTCAGGAGTTGGTTGCGCTTCAGGCCGAGGCGATCAAGAATATCCGCATTGACAAGCTGACCGTCTGGGACGGCGGCTCCAAAAATGCCGACGGCAAGACCACGACCTCCAACTTTCTGTCCGGATTGCTTCAAAGTCTGCCGCCGCTGCACGACGTGGCCGGCATGGCCGGGCTGGATATGCCGGCATATCTCGGCAAAATGAAACAGGACGCCGTCCCTGAAAATCCGGCAAATACGGAGAAATAAGCTTACAATTATTGCAAAACAGCCCGGCGCGTGTTATATTAAATTGTTTTGGTTGAAAGCCATGCCGGGCTGAATGATATAAATATAATCTCAATGATAACGCTACTTATGACGCCGCGCTGCGGCGTCCGAATTGGGGATTGCCGTCATTGGGATGCAAAGGGAAATTATGAAAAAACGTCTGCGTGATATTCTGCCGTTGAGCCGCTGTTTGAAATGGGTGCCAAACTCGCTTACTCTGTGCAATTCGCTGTGCGGATTTGCCGCCATACTGTGTACCCTCCGGGTCTACGAGCGCGACACCAACCAGATCAGTGTTTTCATCGTCAGCGCGGCGGTGATCTGTTTTGCCATGGTGTTTGATGCGCTTGACGGCTTTGCCGCCCGCATTTTCAATGCCGCAAGCATGCACGGGCTTCAAATGGATTCATTGTCCGACATGGTCACATTCGGCGTCGCCCCGGCCGCGCTGGTCGC
The DNA here is from genome assembly GCA_028698975.1 of Victivallaceae bacterium. GTDB lineage: Bacteria > Verrucomicrobiota > Lentisphaeria > Victivallales > Victivallaceae > Victivallis. The sequence continues at coordinate 3,848 of JAQVVK010000074.1, read as the reverse complement.
GATCATGACCCACTGTTTGCGCGATACCCCGATGAACCGGCCGCAGGAGCTGCTGGTCTATGTGCTCTGCTCGATCTACCTCGGCTGCGCCGCGCTGCGGCTGGCCACATACAATGTGCATGCCATGCTGGAAAAGAAGGGCGGCGAGAGTTTTCACGGCCTGCCCACCCCGGGCGGAGCCGCCGCCATCGCCGCGCTGGTGTTCTTTGCCGGTGCGCATGAAGTCGCCGTCGAAAAAATGGCGTTGTATCTGCCGTTTTACGCCGCCGTGCTCGGCCTGCTTATGGTCAGCCCCATTCCATACACCCACATGGGCAAATGGCTCACCTCGGTGCATCGCAACCGCAAACGCGGTTTCGCCCTGATCGCCATGCTGGTGATCGTCGCGGTGTTTCAGGTCGACGGGGTGGCCGCGCTGGTCACGCTCTACATTTTCTCCGGGCCGGCCATGGCATTATGGCATCTTATCCGCCGCCCCATGGTTAACAATACGGCGGCATAGTTGATGCGATTTCTCATTACAGGCGGAGCCGGTTTCATCGGCGGACACTTGACCGAGTCATTGCTGGCCGATGGCCACCAAGTCACGGTGATCGATAATTTCTCCACCGGTTCGCGCGCCAATCTGGCCGCCGTGCAAGACAATCCGGCTCTGCGGGTAATAGAGTGCGACATCGTTACCGATGCCGAAACCGTCAATGCCGAAACCGCATGCTGCGACGCGGTGATCCATCTTGCGGCCGCCGTCGGCGTGGAGCTTGTGGTGCACGACCCCGCCCGCACCATAACCACCAATGTACACGGTGCGGAAAACGTACTTCTGGCGGCGGCGCGCCATCACAAACGGATCATCGCCGCCTCGACCAGTGAAGTTTACGGTAAATCATCGCATGAATCCTTTTCGGAAAGCGACGATCTTCTGATCGGTTCGCCGTTCAATGCGCGCTGGAGCTATGCCTGCAGCAAACTGCTTGACGAATTCTTTCTCATGGCGTTGCGTAAATCATCCGGGCTTGACGGCACCATAGTGCGTTTTTTCAACACCGTGGGGCCGCGCCAGACCGGTCAATACGGCATGGTGATACCGCGCTTCGTCGGCCATGCGCTCAAAAATGAACCTTTGGAAGTCTACGGCGACGGCGGTCAATCGCGCTGTTTCTGCCATGTAAGCGATGTGGTGCGCGCCATACGGCTGCTGATTAAATGCAAACGCGCCGACGGCGCGATCTTCAACATCGGCAGCCGCCGGGAAATAACCATCCGCGCACTGGCCGAGCTGGTGATCGCCCGCACCGGAAGCCGGTCGGAAATTCACTGCATCCCCTACGATCAGGCGTATGAGGCGGGTTTCGAAGATATGCGCCGCCGCTTGCCCGACGTGTCGCGTATCCGGGAATTCACCGGCTGGCAGAGCGAACTTTCGCTCGAACGCATAATCGACGACGTGGCAGCTTCGCTTCGCTGATCTCAGCGACCGGCGAGCTTCTCCCGGCAAAGGGTGGCGCGGGTGATGTCGCGTTCGACGGGTGACAATTCGCGACCGGCCTGTTTTTGCAAATGCGCCGGAGCGATCGAGCGAAACAATTCATTAACCATCCGCACATTGACTTTGGTGAACATGTGCAGATCGACCCCGGTCCTCAACCCCGACAGCGCGTTGAGTGCCTCCTCGCCGGTGAGCTTGTAGGAATAACGCAAAATGCCGTATGAGCGGCCCACCCAGTCAAAGAAACCATATTTGTCACGCTCCAAAAGTTTCCGGCGCGACAGCTTCTCGTGTTCGATGATCTGCACGATAACGGATTCAAGCCGGTCGATGATCTGCATTTCACTCTGACCCAGCGTGCTTTGGTTGGAGATCTGAAAGAGATTGCCGCGATTGTCCGACCCCTCCCCCGAAATCCCGCGCACCGCCAGATTGAGTTTATTTACCCCCTGTATCGTCGCCCCGATCAGCCCCGACAACACCAGTCCGGGCAGATGCAGCATCACCGAGGCGCGCATGCCGGTGCCGACATTGGTCGGACAAGAGGTCAAATAGCCCAGTTTTTCGTCAAAGGCGTATTCCAGGCGATTGCTCAATTCGTCGTCAAGCTGATTTATCGCCTCCCACACCGCCTTAAGCTGAAAACCCGGCTTCAACGTCTGCATGCGCAAATGGTCTTCCTCGTTGACCATGATCGAACTCGATTCATCGGAGCGCACCAGCAACCGGGTGCCGCATTTGCGGTTGAGAAAATCGCGGCTGGCCAAACGGCGTTCAAACAGGATCTCGCGGTCAAGTTCGCCCATAAGTTCCGGCACAAAGCTGAAACAGCCGGGGCAGCCCAGCGCGCCGGATTCCGACGCCGCCGCGCCAACCTTATCGCAAATTTCGTGCAGGACTTCGTCGGAGGCGGCGTCCGGGAAAGGCCGCCCCGCCAGATTGCGGGCCAGCCGTATGCGCGAACTTATCGCAATATCCTCGTCGGGACCGGCGTCGGCCAAAAAACTAACCGGACTCCGCATAAGTTTATCAATGCTGTCCATTTTCGCCTCCTCCTTGCCGGGATTCATCAAGCCGCGCCTGAAGTTGACGGATTCGGTCGCGACAGACCGCAGCCAGCTCGTACTCCTCACGGCTGATATGTTCCTGAAGTTCCCGTTTGGCTTCCCCGACCTCAAAAGTCAACACCGCGACATCGCCGCCTGCCGCGTTTCGCGGCCGCTTGCCGATATGCACCAAGCCGCGTTGCACCCGGGTCAACACCTCGTTAATGAGCGGCGTAAACGCTTTGTAACAGGCCGGACACCCCAAACGGCCGCCGGATTGACCGATCTTTTCGACCGTCCAACCGCAAACCGGGCAAGGCGGCAAAACCGCCGCCGGTACGGGAACCGTTTTACCGGAGTCCGGCTCAATCGCGGCGGCTTCGGTCTTACCTGCGGCGAGCGAACCCAGATTCAACAGCATTTCGCCAAGATTAAACCCCAAAGCGTCCAATCCGCCGTTTTTTTCTTTTTCGGCTGCGCAGGACGCGCAAAGATTGGTGGATTTCACCTTGCCGTCGTGAATTTCCTTGATGTGTATGGTCGCTTCATTTTTTTTGCATATATCGCAAAGCATAACCCCACCTCCTCTTTGGCGTATTCGCAAATCAGACCCGCGAACTCCGGTTCGTCAACATCAGGTCGGCCAAGACCAGTGCCGTCATTGCTTCGACCACCGGCACCGCCCGCGGAACCACGCATGGATCGTGACGCCCCTTGATCTCCAGCTCGACGGCTTCGCCGTCAACATCAACCGTTTTTTGCGGAGCCGCAATCGACGGCGTCGGCTTGAACGCGACCCGGAATACGATCGTGTTTCCGTTGGACATGCCGCCTAATATCCCGCCCGCGTGATTGGTGGCAAAACCGCCACCCGGCACCATGGCGTCGTTGTTTTCACTGCCGTGCGATTTTGCCACGGCAAACCCGTCGCCGACCTCAAATCCCCGCGCCGCGCCGAGCGACATCATCGCCCCGGCCAGCCGCGCATCGATCTTGCCGAATATCGGGTCGCCCCACCCGGCCGGCACCCCGACCGCCTCGCACAAAACAATGCCGCCCACGCTGTCGCGCCCGGATCGGGCGTGTTCAATGGCCTCCCGCATGGCGGCGGCCGCCGCCGCGTCGGGTGAACGCACCGGATTTTTTTCGACTTCATCCCAGTCGATACGCGACGCCGCGACGCCGCCGATCTCAAACGCACAGGCGCGGATTTCCACCCCGACTTGTTTGAGCAGCAGCTTGGCAATCGCCCCCGCCGCCACCCGTACCGCAGTCTCCCGGGCGGATGACCGCCCTCCCCCGCGATAGTCGCGCAC
>JAQVVK010000073.1 GCA_028698975.1 Victivallaceae bacterium | reverse complement strand
CGACAAGCTGCTAACCTGCATCGGCGACCGGTTCCGTTACGACTGCTTCATCTTCCACATCCATCGCGCCGCGCCGGAATACCCCGACCTCGACAGCGATTATCAGAGCGTGTTCAAGGTGCTGGCCAAGCACGGCTACAAAGACACCCCGATATTCAGCCCGGAGGGGATGCACTGGAAACCCTATCGCATGCCCGGACTCTTTGAAGTTGACTGGATCGGCGTGCCGTGGGGTCCGCTCAGCTACGACATGGGCCACGAGGAACGGCTCACCGCCGCCTGGCGCGCCCGCACCTGGCTGGTCGGTCTGAAAAACGCCGACCGCGTCAAGCAGATGAATTCGAGCACCAACTTCTGGAGCTTCGAAATGGACTTTGCGCTCACTCCGTTTGCCAACCAGAAGATCTCCAACACACTGGGTCGTCTGCTCGGCAACGCCGATTTCGTCAAGGAAGTCCGTTTCTCGGGCAAAACCCGCTGCTATCTCTTCGTTGACGCCGAGAAGCGGCCGGTGGTCGCCTTGTGGAGTTGCGACCCCGATGTGGATCGCGGCATCAAGGCCGGCCCGACGCTGCGCTTTGAAAAACCCTATCCCCAGATGTCGCTCTTTGACCTGATGGAGGTCGAGTGGTCGTTTGGCGGAGAGACCAAACTCACGCCGTTCCCGGTGTTTCTGCGCGGCGAACCCGGTTCTCTGGCCGCCGTCGAAAGCGCGCTCGGCAACGCCGAGTTGAGCGGCGACGGCACCCCGGCCGCCAACGCCTCGTTTGAATTGAAGGCTCCGGCCGATTATCGGCTTACCCTCAACAACAGCGGCAAGCATGCGTTCCGCGGCAAAGTCAATATGGGCGGCATCGCCACCCAAGTGGAGCTGCGCCCCGGCGAAACGAAATCCATTCCGGGCAAACTGCCGGCCGAACTCACCGACACCCGGGTTAATTTCGAGTCGATCGGGGCCGAAGTAACGCAGACCATGCCGCGCCCCGGCCACTATCTGCTCAAGGAGGAATTTGCCGGCGTCATGAGCAATCGCGCCGACATAAAAGTCGACGGCGACATTTCCGACTGGGCGCAGATACCGGAGCTTCCGATCGACCAAAGAAGATATACGGTCAGCGGCGATAATCTCAAACGTCATCAGCAGACTGGCGCGATTGCCGCCACGCTCAAACTGGCGTGGAACAACGGTACGCTTTACATGCTGATCGACGTCACCGACCCGGTACATAAACTCAACCCGCGCACCCGGCTGGTTGACGGCTGGCGCAGCGACTCGGTACAAGTCTTCTTTGACTCGTTTGCCGACGGCCGTCGCGCCGACGCGCCCGGCTTGGGCGTGGACGACTGGGAATACGGCGTCTACGTCGACCCGGTTTCGGTGAAACCATACGTTTACCGTCATCATGTGCCGGATGCGCAGTTGACGCTGGGGGTTTTCGCACCCAAGGCGGAAACGGTTTCCGATGATGTCGAGTGCGCCTTTGTCAAGACCGACAAGGGATACCGCTACGAGCTGGGCTTTAAGGAACGCGCCCTGATGCCGTTCAAGGCCGGAGCCGGCAAGATGCTCGGCGTCGGGGTGCTGCTCAACAACCAAAACACCGACGCGCCGATGCCGCAGGAGCGGTTGTTTTGGGGCATTGCCCCGGAATTGCCCAACGCCCGTCCCGATCTCTGGCCGGTGGTTGTGCTTAAGAAGTGATACAATCCGGAGGCCGCTTCCGCGGCGGCCTCCGTCAAACTGGAGTAAATGAACTATGTCGCGCACCACTTGGATGAGGCCGCAGGAACGTGCGGTGGAGCCGCCCTTTCTGGCGGTGTTCCGCAATCGTTTCACGGTTTCGATCCCGACCGTATTGAAATTCCGTTTCAGCGCGGACGAACGGGCCGCGTTCTTCCTTGACGGCGAAAAGATCGCCGACGGGCCGGAACGCGGTACGCCGCAGTGCTGGTTTTACAACACGGTCGAAGTGCGTCTTGCCGCCGGCGATCACGTGCTGACCAGCCGGCTGCTTGCTTTGGGAGCGGTCAACACGGCATACGGCCAGTTGTCGATACAACCGGGGCTGTGGGTGGACGAGGAAACCTCGGTTCTGGGCGAATGGGAGTGTCAAACCAGCATGGGCTGCTCCTTCTCGCGCGCGCCCATGTGCAATTACAGTTATGCGTTTATTTTGACCGACGAGGCTTTTAACTGGCAGGCATTGGAGGGCAAGGGCGGCGAGTGGGAGCGCGTCAAATACATCGACGACGACCGCAATCTGGCTCCGGCGACTTTGCCGCCGATGCTGCACGAGGAAGTCCTCGACTACCGGCGCGATCAGGAATTTTTCCTTTTTGAAGATTACGTTTGCGTCTACGGCGATTACCGTTTCTCCGGCAAGGGCGAAGTGCGACTGCGCTGGTCGGAGGTAGGCTGCGACGACCGCCCGGTTGACGATCGCTACCGTCTCGACCACAAACCGGGCGACCCGTACCCGTATTTTGGCGGACCGGGGTTCCGGTTTCGGCTCACCGGCGGCGAAACCGTACGCTGGCACGATTACTGGTGGAATGCCGGGCGTTCGCTTGAGATGACCCTCTACGGCGACGTGAAACTTGAATCGGTGCATTTTTACCGCACCGGCTACCCGTGGCAGCTCAAGCGGTCGATCGAGATTGCCGGCAACGAGCGGTTGAACCGGTTGCTGCGGCACTCGTGGAACACGTTGCAGGCATGCACATTTGAGACGTTTATGGACTGCCCGTACTACGAGCAGCTGCAATATATTTCAGACAGCCGGTTCGACATACTGGCCTTTCATGAGACCACCTCCGACAACCGGCTGACCAAAAAGGCGTTGCGGCAGTTTGCCGAAGGCCAGTACGCCTCCGGCATGTTGAGCTGCCGCTACCCGAGCCTCGGGCATGACTCATATCATGCGAAAATGGGGGAGCTTTACAATATTCACATACCGTCTTTCACCGCATTTTACATACAAATGCTGCACGACTTCGCCCGCTGGCGCGAAGACGACGATCTGGTGCGCGAGCTGCTCCCGGCGGCGGAACGCGCCGCCGACTATCTGCAATCGACCATCGGAGACGACGGTCTGCTGCACACGCCGGGCTGGAACTTCATCGACTGGCTCGACAACTGGGAAGCGGGGATTCCGCCGGAGTGCCGGGAGACCGGCGGCGGAGCCACCCTCAATTTGATATTCATATTGTCGCTCAAGCAGTTGGCCGACATGGAGCGGCATTTTGGCACCGCCGAAAAAGCGCAACAATCAGAGCGGCTGGCCGCCCGGCTGGAAAAAGCGGTGCGGCAGCGTTATTTCGACGCCAAGCGCGGCTGCTTCGCCGAAAACGACCACGGATATATTTCCGAACACGCCCAAGTCTTCGCCCTGCTCGCGCTGGGAGAAAAATCGGTAATTCCGGTGCTTAAGACCGGCGGGCTGGACGAGTGCGGTATCGCATTTTCATTTTATTATCTCGAAGCATGCCGCATTTTCGGGATGGACGATCTTTTCGCCGCCCGGCGCGAACGCTACTGCGACACCGCCGAATTTCCCGGATTGCGTACCATGCCGGAACTCTTCCCCAATGACTGGTGGCTGCGTTCCGACTGCCATGCGTGGGGTTCGCACTTCCTTTATCACGAATTCACACAGGAAAGCATACTCGACCTGATACCGGACAAAAAAAACTGAAACAGCAGGAAAACAGAGGCACCGACCATGAACGATTTTTATAATGCCGCTCTTGATATTGCCGAACGGAAGCTCTTTACCGACCCCGAACCGACCCGGCTGGCGTCGCCGCGCATCGGCACCGGCGGGCCGTTTGTCGACATCTTTCTCTGGGACACCGCGTTTTCCTCGATCTGGGCGCGGTATCACGCCGACCGCTTCCCGGTGGCGGCGAGCCTCGACAACTTCTACACCTGTCAATCGCCGTCCGGCTTCATAAGCCGCCAGATACGGCCCGACGGCATCAGCAAATGGCAGGAGGAATCCACGCTCGGCTTCGCTCCTCCCCTGCTCGCGTGGGCGGAGCTGCTGCTGGAGCCGTTTGTACCGGGTCGGCTGGGCGACCGCTACGCGCCGCTGCTGCGCCAGCACCTCTACAACTGCGCGAAGTTCCGCCGGGCGGACGGTCTCTTTTATTCGGATTGCTGGGGCTGCGGCATGGACAACATGCCGCGCTGGGACAATATAGACGAGGTGACTTCCGACGGCGGCATATTGTTTGAGCGTTCGGCCATCACCGACCCGACTTCAAAAAGCGACGGTCTGTTTGAGTGGATGAAATCCCAAAAAGACATGCCGTTTGACTGGAATCGCCAGCTTGGCTGGAGCGACACCAGTTGCCAGATGGCGTTCAACGCGCTTAATCTGGCCAAGATCGCCCGCAAGCTCGGCAAGTTCGACGACGAGAAAAAACTGCTTGCGCAACACGCCGAGATATCGGGTATCGTCAACGATCTATGCTTCAACGACCAAACCGGCTTTTACAGCGACCGCCTCGGCGATCACCCGTTGAACCGCCAGACCATCTGCGGCTTCTGGCCGCTGCTGGCACAAGTCGCCACTCCGGAACGCGCCGAACGGCTGATCGAAAATCTGCGCGACCCCAGGAAGTTCAACCGTCCCTGCGGCATACCGACGCTGGCGGCCGACGACCCCGACTACACGCCCGACGGCGGATATGCCAAAGGCCCGGCATGGGCGCACACCAACTACATGGTGCTGGCCGGTTTGGAAAACTACGGCCACCGCGAACTCGCCTGCGAATTCGCGGCCAAACTTTACAACGCCGCCGAAAAGATCTGGCGCAAGACCAACACCATCTGGGAAAATTATTCACCGGAGCAATCGGAAACGCCGCCCGACCACTCGTCACCGGATTTCTGCGGCTGGTCGGCACTTATACCGATCGCTTACAGCCGAGAATATCTTAACCTTTAACCCTGTCGAATACGGAGTATCGCAAATGGGTTTCAAAGACCAACGCAACTGGAACGCCTGCTGGATTTCGTTTCCGGCCTGTCAAATCGACTGGCGCGCCGAGATTTCACCCGCGCCGTTTTTCCGAAGTTCGTTTATTTCGCGGCCCGGCAGTCAACATAAAATCGCCATAAGCGGTCTGGGGTATTACGAACTCTTTCTCAACGGGTTGCGGGTGGGCGACCGCGAGCTTGACCCGGAGCCGGGAAGTTACCTTGAGCACGTCGGCTACACCGAGTATGATGTTACAACCATGGTCAAGCCGGGGCAAAACACCATCGGCGTCGTGCTCGGCAACGGCTGGTACAACTGCTCGACCGCCGAAGTATGGCATCTCGACAAGGCGGTCTGGCGCGACAACCCCAAATTGATCGCCGAAGTCACCGCCGACGGCAAGACATTGCTTGGTTCAAATGACGCGTGGAAAGTTTTTTGCGACGGCCCAATCCGCTTTGACGCGCTGCGCGAGGGCGAGATCTACGACGCCCGCAAGGAGTTGCCCGGCTGGTGTGAAAACCACTTTGACGACACCGCGTGGCCGTCGGCGGTCATCGTGCCGGGGCCGGGCGGAGAACTCTTTCGCCAGACTGCCCCGCCCTGCCGGGTCATGGGGGTTGCTCCCATGCGTCCGCTGCGCGGCAAACTCTACGACGCCGGGGTCAATCTCGCCGGCCGCGCCCTGCTTAAAGTGCATGGCAAAGCGGGCGCGACGGTGACTTTGCGCTATGGCGACGTGCTCAACGCCGCGGGCGACGAACTCGACGTGACCATGATCGGCCGCTTTGTCGGCAAGGAGCACTTTCAGACCGAGAAATATACGCTTCGCGGCGATCCGACCGGCGAAGTGTGGCACTCGCACTTTACCTATCACGGGTTTCGCTATGTCGAAGTCACGGTCGAGGGGGAAGCCGAGGTGAAGGGGTTGTTTGCCCAAAAAATCCACTCCGACCTCAAACCGATCGGAAGTTTCCACTGCTCATCGGCCACCATGAACGGCTTGGAACAGTGTACCATGCACTCGTTTGTCAACAATTTCGTCGGTATGCCGACCGACTGCCCGCAGCGCGAAAAACACGGCTGGGCCAACGACACCCAGCTGGCCAGCGAAACCGGGTTATGGCATTTTGAACTCGGAGAAGCCTACCGGCAATGGCTGGGCTGTCTGCGCGACACCCAGCGCAACAGCGGGCAGCTTCCCGGCATGGCTCCGACTTCGGGCTGGGGCTACAACTGGGGCAACGGGCCATTGTGCGACAGCGCGCTGCTAATAATCCCGCGCAACATCTACATTTACCGCGGCGACGACGCGGCGATGGCTGAAAACTACGCCGCGTTCAAGCTCTATCTTGACTTTCTCAAAGGGCTTTCGCCATCCGGCATACTTAAGTACGGTCTGGGCGACTGGAAGCACTATCAGATGGATCGCATGGTCGAGCCGTCGCTGGTCTCCACCGCGTTGTATTACGCCGACCTTGAAATGTTCGCCGAAGTCGCCGATCACTTCGGCCGCGCCTCCGACGCGGCGGCGGCACGCGAACGGGCGGCCTTTATCCTCGACGCGTGGCGGCGAAAATTCACCAACCCCGACGGCACCTTTGCCAAGGGCGAAAAAACCGCCGACGGCGTCGCGCTTTATACCCGGGTCTGCCCGGACGGGCTGCGGCAAAAGACTGCAGCCCGGCTCGACGCGGCCATGCGGCATGACCGGTGTATCGCCGATTTCGGCATCGTCGGAGCCAAGACGATCCCCCGGGTGCTGGCGCAATCGGGCTTTGCCGACACCGCCTTTGAGACCTATATCCAGCCGCAGTTTCCGGGATGGGCCAAGTGGTTCAACGACGGGGAAACCACTCTGCTGGAGGATTTTGCAGGAGAGGATTCGCACGATCACATCATGTTCGGCGATCTATCGGCGTGGATGTTTGAATTCGCCGGCGGTCTGCGCCCGTCGCTTCAGCGGGCCGGGTTCGCCGCGATCGAGCTTGCGCCGGTATTTCCCAAACAGCTCGATTCGTTTCGAATGGCCTATTCGACCGTTTACGGCAAGGTTGCGGTCGAGTGGAAACGCGACGGCGGTAAAATCGCGTACCGCGCCTCGACACCGGCCGGGCGACCGGCCCGGATCACGCTGCCGGACGGCACACAGCGCGATTTCGATGGCTCGATAAGTGTAGAAATTCAATAACAGAGAGGCGGTTATGAATAAAACAGAAGAGATGTTTCGCAACGCTTGCGAAGTTTATCGCGAATACGGCGTCGATGCGGTTCAAGCGGTCAAGGCGATGGACGCCTTCCCGATCACGCTCAACGCCTGGCAGGGCGACGATGTGCAGGGGTTTGAAAACACCGGCCACTCGCTTACCGGCGGCTGTCAGGTGACCGGCAGTTATCCCGGCTGCGCCCGCAATTCGGCCGAACTGCGCGACGACTTGGATTTTGCCATGAAGCTTTTGCCCGGTCCGCACAAGGTCGGCTTGCAGGGACACGAGGTCGACCGCATGTTTCCGGGCCGCGACCGCGACGCTTTCGACATCGACAACTTCTCCGACTGGGCGGCGTGGGGAGCCGACCGGAAGATCGGGCTGGACATGGCTCCGGCCTTTTATTCGCACCCCAAACTCGATCACGGTCTGTCGCTGTCGCACCCGGATAAAGCCATACGCGATTTCTGGATCGGCCACGGGCAGGCAATGCGCCGGGTGGCGGCGGCTTTCGCCAAATCCACCGGTCAAAAATCGGTGTGCAATTTCTGGGCGCCGGACGGGTTCAAAGACACCCCTGCCGACCGCCTCTCGCCCCGCCGCCGTCTGGCCGAAAGTCTTGACGCCATCTTCGCCGAAGCGGTCGATGACAACCAGGTGCTCGACGCGGTCGAGTCGAAACTTTTCGGCATAGGCACCGAGAGCAGCACGGTGGGCAGTCACGACTTTTATTTGCGTTATGCCGCGCTGCGCGACAAGGCGATCTGTCTGGATATGGGGCACTTCCACCCGACCGAGTCGGTGGCGGAGAAGCTCTCGGCGATCGTCGCGCTGCAAGGGAAGATACTTCTGCACGTCAGCCGCGGCGTCCGCTGGGACAGCGACCATGTGATCGTACTCAATGACGAACTTCAATTTCTGGCACGTGAAATCGTCCGCTGCTTCGGTGGCGACAACATCTTCATCGCGCTCGACTTCTTTGACGCGTCGATCAACCGGACGGCCGCCTGGATCACCGGTTCGCTTGCCATGCGCAAAGCGTTGATGATCGCCCTGTTGGAGCCGCGCACCATTGACGACGCGGAAATCGAGTGGAATTTCACCGCCCGGCTTCTCCGGCAGGAAGAGGCCAAATCGCTGCCGTGGGCGGCGGTATGGCAGTATTACCGCGAACTTCACGGCATTCCATCCGACACCCAAATACTTGGCGCGATCGGCGAATACGAGCGGAAGACGCTTTTCAAGCGGGGATAATCCACGCTATGATGCCTGTCATCGACGCGGTGTTTGGTTCGCACATGGTGCTTCAGCGCAACAAGCCGGTCGCATTGACCGGCGGCGCGGCGCCGGGCGAATCGCTTACCGTTGAATTCGGCAATGTGCAAACTTCCACCGTGGCCGACCAACACGGCCGCTGGTGCGCAGTGTTCGAGCCGCGTCCGGCTGGCGGGCCGTATCAGATCCGGGTGGAATCGGCGTCGGGAGAACAAGTTGAGCTAAACGACGTGCTGTCCGGCGATGTGTGGTTTTGCAGCGGCCAGTCCAACATGAATTGGCCGCTCTCGCTGTGCGACAACTCCGCCCAAGAGGTCGCCCAATCGGCATGCGAGCGCGTAAGATTGTTTCAGGAGCCGCGAAGACTCTCTCCCTACGGCCCGGTTGCGTCCGCCGGTGGCAAGTGGCAAAAATGCACCCCGGCCAACGTGCGCGATTTCAGCGCAGTCGCCTATTTCTTCGGGCGGCAGCTGCAAAACGACCTGCAAGTACCGATCGGTCTGGTACATGCGTCGCTGGGAGGAGCCATGATAAACACATTCATACCGGAATCCGGGTTTGCCGCCGCCGGATTGCCCGAGGTCGACGAGATCGCCACGCTGCGGCAATACCGCGACCGCCCCGCCGACAATCCACGCCTTATTGCCGCGGCAAAGCGGTTGGGCGAGTGGGTCAAATCGTTCGAGATCAAGATGAACCAAGTGGCGGTCAACGCGTGCCGCAACCCCGGTTTCGATGATTCCGGCTGGGAGCAAGCCTCCCGGCAAACGCTGGATGCGCCCGGAAGTGCTTGGTTCCGGCGCGAGGTGGTGCTTGATCCCAAGCTGGCGGGGAGCGATCTTCGGCTGCAACTGGGGCGGGTCAACGATTGCGACGAAACCTTCTTCAACGGGGTTCCGGTTGGTTCGACCGATTGGAGCGTCGCCGGGCACTGGTTCAAACCGCGTGACTACAATGTGCCGGGCGAACTCGTGCATCCGGGCCGAAACCTGATCGCGGTACATGTGTTCAACTACAACCGGGAGGGCGGCCTTACCGATCTCGGCGGCGAAATGCGGCTTATGAAATCCGACGGCGATCCAAACGACGGTCTGAATATCGCCGACAACTGGAAGGGGTGGACGGAGTTTCGCTTTACCG
>JAQVVK010000072.1 GCA_028698975.1 Victivallaceae bacterium | reverse complement strand
CTTATTGGGACACGGCGTACAAACCGGGCGACTATCTGGTATTCGGGCGCGAATCGGCGGGGCTGCCGCCGGAATTCTACGACCGCTACCGCGATCTTCTGCGCCTCATACCGATGCCGGGGCCGTATCACCGCAGTCTCAATTTGGCCAATTCGGTGGGTATAGTTTTGTACGAGGCGATGCGGCAAAACCGTTGATCGCAAGCTGATGTTATGTCAATTATTTTTTGACAAAAATTTGACAAAACCATACGGTCGTATTATATTATATTAAAAGACGATACGAAGTGAATTGCATGTTCACCTTAATCCGCATGGGGGAGGCTGGAAAAATGGCTGAAAGAATGAGCAAAAAGGGCAAACGCGAAACCAAAAAACGGGTTGCGTTCAAGGTAAATGCCGAAGCAGGCAAACAGGTCTTCGTTGCGGGGTCATTCAACGACTGGCAGCCAACCAAAGAATTGTGCGACAAACAAGGCACCGGCGAATATGTCGGCATTTTGATGCTAACTCCCGGAGTCTATGAGTACAAGTTTGTCATCGACGGCGAGTGGCGTCTTGATGAAAACAATCCCAATTTCAAGCCGAACTCGATGGGTACGCTCAACAGCATACTCGAAATAAAGAAGTAAACGATATTGAATCCGCCGCTTCCTGCGGCGGTTTTCTTAATCAAAAATCCCTGAATATTGGGGGACTTTTGTGTTTTTTACCTTGGCGTGCCGCTTAAACGCGGGTCGTCGCAAATAAGAAAGAGAAATTCACAAGATGGAATTTCAACTCTACAATGTGGGTCCGCGGATCCCGGATGAACTCAAATTTCTCGAACAACTCTCCAACAACGTCTGGTGGTGCTGGCACCCGCTGGCCATCGAGTTGTTCATGCGGGTAAACCCCAATTTGTGGCGCGAGCTGACCGGCAACGCCAAGGAATTTCTGCGGCGTGTGCCGCAGTCACGTCTGGAGGAGCTTGCCCGCGACACCAGTTTTGTGCGGCAGCTCAAATCGGTGCAGGTTGAATTTGAGCGTCAGATTTCAGAGAAAGACGACGTTGCCAAGCGCACCATCGCCTATTTCTCACTGGAATTCGGCATTCATGAAAGTATTCCGATCTTCTCCGGCGGCCTCGGCGTGCTGGCCGGCGACCACCTCAAGGCCGCCTCCGACCTCAAACTGCCGCTGGTGGCGGTGGGGCTGCTTTACCGTCAGGGATATTTCCGGCAGGTGCTTGACCGCAACGGCTGGCAGACCGAGCACTACCCGGTATCCGAAATTCACAATCTGCCGGTATCACGCGCCCACAATCCGCAGGGCGAAGAAGTTACCATCAGCATCCGCCTCGGCGACCGCGAACTCTTTGCCGCAGTATGGATACTCAAAGTCGGCAACGTGCCTCTTGTACTGCTCGACACCGAGCTGCCCCAGAATCCGCCCGATCTGCGCGAAGTGACCTGGCGGCTCTACGGCGGCGACAAGCGCATGCGCCTGCATCAGGAGCTGCTGCTTGGCATCGGCGGCATCCGCGCACTGCTGGCCATGGGCTATGAGCCGGAAGTCTGCCATATGAACGAGGGTCACGCCGGTTTCCTCTCGCTCGCCCGTATCGCCCATCTGGTCAACGACCGCGGTTTCGAGCCAGACGTCGCGCTGGAAACCGTCTGGCGCAGCAATGTATTCACCACCCACACGCCGGTGCCGGCCGGCAACGAAGTGTTTGACATCGGTCTGGTGAGGCCGTATCTGGAGAACTTCGCCGCCGAAGCCAAACTTGACGTCAACCGAGTCATCAGCTGGGGCATACCGATCAGTGATCGCGGCCACTCCAGCGAGATGTCGATGACGGTGTTCGGCCTGCGGCTGGCCAACTACAGCAATGCGGTAAGCGCGCTGCACGGCGAAGTCGCCCGCGATATGTGGAAACACCTGTGGCCGCAGCGTTCGGTCGCCGAGGTGCCGATCAAGCATATCACCAACGGCGTGCATATCATGTCGTGGGTGGCGACAAGACTTTCGCTGCTTTATGATCGCTACCTCACGCCGAAATGGGCGGCCAATCCGCCCAAGGCGCAGTTGATCGAAGGCCTCAATTCGATACCGGACGAGGAGTTGTGGATGTCGCACGAGCTGTGCCGCCAGTCGCTGGTGCGCCGCGCCCGCCGGCTGATCCAAAACAACAACCGCTATCTGGTCAACGGCAACACCAGCGGCGGCATGAAAAAAGCGGTGCTTGACCCCGATGTGCTCACCATCGGTTTCGCCCGCCGTTTTGCGACCTACAAACGCGCCACGCTTCTGCTGCGCAATCAGGAACGGCTGTTGACGCTTCTGCGCGACACCAACCACCCGGTGCAGTTTATCTTCGCCGGCAAGGCGCACCCGGCCGATGACGGCGGCAAGAAGCTGATTCAGGAGTTGATCCAGTTTGCCCGCCGGGAAAACGTGCAGGACAAATTTCTGGTGCTCGAAAACTACGACATCGGTCTGGCCCGGTCGCTGGTGCAGGGCGTCGACGTCTGGCTCAACACCCCGCGCCGCCCGCAGGAAGCCAGCGGCACATCGGGCATGAAAGCGGCCATCAACGGCGTCATAAATTGCAGTATTCTCGACGGCTGGTGGGCCGAGGGCTACAACGGGCGCAACGGCTGGGCGATACCGGGCAACGACTTCTTCACCGAAGACGAAGACCGCGACAATTTCGAAGCGCAGGAGCTGTTTAACCTGATCGAAAACGAAATCATACCGTGCTTCTACGAGCGTCAGTCGGGCGATCTTCCGGTGCGCTGGATCAAGCGTATGAAGGAGTCTATCATCACCGGGCTGGGTGATTTCTCCAGCATTCGGATGGTCGAAGACTACAACCGCATGTTTTACCGTCCGGCCTGCGAGTCCTACGAGGGACTGGTCAAGGACAATGCCGCGTACGCAGTCAAATTGGTCACCGCCAAACACAAGCTGGTGGAGAATTTCGCCGCCGGCCGCATGAATATCGATCAGCCGTCGGTCAACCGGCCGCTGGTGGATATGCACGTCGGCGACACGTTTAAGGTGACCACCCGCGCTTATCTGGCCGGTATGAGTCCGGCGGAAGTCGAGGTTGAAGCCTACTTCGGCACGGTCAACGCTCACAACGAGATGATCCAAAGCCAAACCGCCAAGATGAAGATGATCCGAGATCTGGGCGATGGCAATTACGAATACGGCTGTGATATTGTCTGTGCGCTGGCCGGGAGGTTCGGGCTGACCGCCCGCATCACCGCCTGCGGCACCGAGTGGGACAACAGCATTCCGGGATTCATCTGCTGGCCGCGCTAAACGCGGCCGATAAAGGCGTCAACCAACGAGGGGGACACGATGCCGAAAAACAGCAAGAAAAAAAATCCGCGTATTCTGGTCGTAACGCCGGAGATAACCTATCTTCCCAACGGCATGGGCAGTTTGAGCGGTATGCGGGCCAAGGCCGGCGGCCTGGCCGATGTTTCGGCCAGTCTGGTCGGGGCGTTGTTCCGGCAGGGAGCCGACGTGCATGTGGCGTTGCCGCACTACCGGCGCATGTTTCACGTTGACGTGGGCAAGCTCATCAGCGAAGAGTTGCGCGTTTACATGAACCATCTGCACAACAGCCGCATTCATTTAGCCGAAGACCGGATCTTTTATTACCGCGACACGGTTTACAGTAATTATTCGGCGGACAGCTTCCGGCAGGCGATGGCATTTCAGCGCGAGGTCATCAACAACATCATACCGCAGGTGGAGCCCGATCTTATCCACTGCAATGACTGGATGACCGGCCTGATACCGGCGGCGGCGCGGCGCATGGGCATACCGTGTCTGTTTACGGTACACAATATACACACCTACAAATCGACGCTCGACGAGATCGAAGACCGCGGTATCGACGCGGCTCCGTTCTGGCAGAATCTGTTCTTCGAGCGGCCGCCTTACAACTACGAGGAAAGCCGCTCCACCAATCCGGTGGACACGCTGGCCAGCGGGATTTTTGCAGCGCACTTCATCAACACGGTCAGCCCGACCTTTCTGCGAGAGGTGGTTGACGGCCGTCATTCATTTGTGCCAGACAACATCCGGCGCGAGATGGCGGGCAAATACGCGGCCGGCTGCGCCACGGGTATTCTGAATTCGCCCGATGAAGACTGCCAGCCCGACAAAGACCCCTACCTTGAGGTGAAATTCGACGCCTCCACCCATGTGGCGGCCAAAAAGGTCAACAAGATCGCGTTTCAATCGCGCACCGGGCTGAAGGTCGATCAGGATGCACCGCTGTTTTTCTGGCCGTCGCGGCTCGACCCGGTGCAGAAGGGGTGTTCGCTTCTCTCGGACATTCTCTACAATGTTGTGCATAAATACTGGGATCGCGGTCTGCAGATCGCTTTTGTCGCCAACGGGCCGTATCAGGACGTATTTCGCCGCATTGTGGGTTTCCACGATTTCTACGAACGGGTCACGGTCTGCGACTTCGACGAGGGGCTTTCCCGGTTGGCGTTTGCGGCTTCGGATTTCATCCTGATGCCGTCGCTGTTTGAGCCGTGCGGATTGCCGCAGATGACCAGCCAGTATTATGGCAGTCTGCCGGTCGTACACGATACCGGCGGGTTGCACGACACGGTGGAGCCGCTCGACGTCAACCGCAATACCGGCAACGGATTCCGCTTCGAAAACTACGACGCGCACGGTCTGGAGTGGGCGATGGACGAAGCGATGCGTTTCTACGCTTTGCCCGAAACGCAAAAGAGCGAGATCGTCTCGCGGGTGATGCTCGAAGCCAAGACCCGTTTCAACCACGACGTAACCGCGCAGGCGTACATCAAAATATACGAGTCGATGCTGGCAAGGCCGCTGCTTGAGCATTAACGGCGGATATCGTCAACGATTCTCCGGCGGGCGTTAAAACTCCCGCCGGATTTTTTTTGCAGTCCCAAAATAAAACCATATCATTCAAGCTCGAATACCATAATAAAACCATATTAACTGCATAAAAACCGCCACAACGGCGCGATACCGGCTTGACGGTTGCAGAAAATGCCGGTATAATTTACATAGAACACACTTTGCACCAAATAAAGGAGGCAAAAAATGTCAAATGTAAAGACACTGGCAACCGTTATCGAACGCCCCGGCGAGGCCGCGTTCCGCGAAGTAACCCTGACGCCGAAACGCGCCGATACAGTGATCTGCCGCACCGTGATGAGTGCCATCAGCACCGGCACCGACATGAAAACCTACCACGGCATGCAGCACCCGGAGCAGTGCTATTACCCGCTGGTACCCGGTTATGAAAACATCGGGGTGGTGGTCGAGGAGGGTTCTTACGCTCCCGGGTTCAAAAAAGGCGACCGGGTGATGATAAATGAATGCCGCAAATACCTCGATTGCTGCGCGGCATGGGGCGGCGGCACGTTGCTGGTGCATAAAGACTCCGACAACGCCGGCGGAGCCGGCGACCCGCTTTGCAAGATACCGGACAACGTTTCCGACCGCGACGCGGTGCTGGCTTATCTCTTCTGCGTTTCGCTCAAGGGCGTGGAGCGGCTCGGACTTACCGCGGATTACACCGGTACCGTGCTGGTCTTCGGCGCGGGCATGAACGGTCTCGGCGCGGCCATGATAATCAAGATCAAGTCGCCGCGGGCAACCGTTGTAGTGGCGGAGCCCAATCCGTTCCGTCGCGAGATCGCCGCGCACTACGCCGATCATGTGATTACGCCGGATGCCGCCGGGTTGGCCAAACTTCTTGAGATCACCAACGGCAAGAAAGCCGACAAGATCATCGAGTGCTCCGGCAACCCCACGGTGCCGGGCATGCTTTACATGTACATCAAAGACGGCGGCTGGACCGACGACGACGAGCCGGGCTACATCCACCTCAACGGCGATTACCCGGAAAAACTTCTGTTTGACCACTATCACCGCTGGTTCGTCAAAAACGTAAACATGTCGATGACCTGCGCCATGAAGTGGCGCGGCAAGGGTCAGATATTGCAGTGGATCAGCGAGGGCAAGATCGACACGTCACACCTGCCCTGCGAAACCTGGCCGGCCGGCAAAGCCAAGGAAGCCTTTGAATACCAGTCCAAGAAAGACGTCAACTGCTTCAAGATTCTCTTTGACTGGAGGGATCTTTGATGAATATGCGGCTCGGCCTGGCGGCCTGGGGACTGCGTGAAACCCCGCTGGAACAGCAGTTGGCGATGGCCCAAAAGCTCGGAGTCGGGCTTTTGGAGCTGTCTATTGCCGGATACGACAAGGACTTTCTGCAACCAGACGCATCGGACGAAGCGATAGCCAAGGTCAAGCGGATGTTTGCCGATTACGGCATCAAACTTGAGTGCGGCTGTACCGGAAACGACTTCACCAACGACGACGCGCCGCAACAGCTTGCGCGGGTAAAAAAGGTGATCGACATCGCGGGCAAACTCGGTATCGGGTTGCTGCGTATCTTCGCCGGATTCAACTCCGACAGCGTGGTTTACGGTGCGCGCTTCGACCGCATGATCGAGTGTCTGCGCGAAGCGGCGTCTTACGCCAAAACGCGCGGCGTCACACTGGCGGTTGAAACTCACGGCGGCGTTGCCGCCAACGGCGACGCCCTGGTTCACTTTGCCAGCGTGACCACCCGCGTCGACACTTGGCCGGCGATCCTGGCGACCGGGGTTGAGATCAACTACGACCCGGCGAATTTCGCCGCGGCGGGGGCGACTTCGCCGTATTGTTTCTACGACGAATTCAAGGCGCACATTAAATATGTGCACCTTAAAGATTTCCGCACGGTTTCAGGCGGGGTGAAGCCCGCCGCCTGCGGAGAAGGGCGGCTCGACTGGCCGCGTCTTATGCGTACGCTGGCCGGCTATGACGGCCCCGCGCTTATCGAATACGAGCTTACCGGCGACGTCGAAGACGGTATGCGCCGCAGTCTCGATTATCTCAAGCAATTTTAACCAACCAAACGACAGGAAAAAGAGATGACAGAACAACCTAAAATCATCTTCATGCCGCACGCCAACATTCAATATTCCCAGTTGGCTCCGGAAAAACGGGCTTGGGTATGCGAAAACTGCTACCGCCCGCTCTTTGAAATGGTACGCGACGGCGATTACAAGATAGCCTTTGAGGCCTCCGGCCGCACCCTCGAAGTGATGCACGACGAGGCTCCGGAAGTACTCGCGTTGCTGCGCAAACTTGTACAATCCGGCAAAATCGAGCCGATCGGTTCGCCATTCATCCATGTGATGCTTACCAACATCGACCCGGCGATCGGTCTGGATACCCTGAAACACGGTATCGCAGCGTGGGAGCAATACACCGGCGTCCGCCCGGAAACCGGCTGGAACCCCGAATGCGGCTGGGCTGGTTTTCTGCCCGAAATCTACAAAGAGGCCGGGTTCAAGAGTCTGGTGATGGATGCCGACAGCTTCCTGCTCTCCTTCCCGGAGATCCGCGAAGCCACCGGCCTCAAGTACGACGTACAGGGCCACAGCAACAAAAACCATCTCTTCAAGATTGAAGAATACATCAAAGACAAGCCGCAATTTCTGCGCTATCTCACCAATCCGTCGGTCGCGCCGAACGGTCTCAAAATGGTGTTCCGCAGCGACTGCATGGCCAACCCGATGCTCTGGTATCTGATGGGAGCGACCGAGGGGCTGCGCGAAACGCCGGTTTCGCTCGACGAGATCAAATCGATGTTTGCCAAGTGGCAGCCGCGGATCGCGTCAACCGGCAGCTTCATCATGCCGTATGCCGAAGACGCCGAATACATCGGTTCGTCGGCCTACTTTTACGTCAAGCAGTTCAATCAGGCTCGTTTCTTCGAGGCGGAGCCGGACAGCGTGAAGCGGTTCAAGGAATTGCTCGACATGGCCAAGACCATCGGCTATAAGCTCGCCACCCCCAAAGAAGTCATCGACGACTGCAAGGAATTGATTCCCAACGAACTCATCGACGACATCGAAAACGGCGCGGCATGGCACGGCGGCACCGCCAAGGCATGGGCCAACACCAGTTATTCGCTCATTTTCGACCCGGTATGCCGCTCGGTGTTCGACGGCATCGTCGCGGTGCGCAAACGCATCGGCGACTCGCCGGAGCTGGAAAAGGCGATGAAGGCGGTAACCAGCGCATACGTTTCCGATTCGCGTTGGCCACCGCTCCCGACCAGTCCCGGCAGGTTCAACGTCCGCGAGACGATCGAAGACCTCAAACTGGCCAACCGCATGATCGCCGAGGCGATGCAAAAGGGTGGCATCGGGGCCAAGCGCGCCATTTATTCGGCTCCGCTCATGGAGACGCAGATCGCGCTCATCGAGAAGAAGCTCATGGAGCAAAAATACTTCGGAGAGAAGTAATCACATCATGCTTGACTCAGCCCACTTCCAGCTCACCAAACGCTGTAATCTGGCCTGCATTTTTTGCGGCCAGAGCCGCGGCATGGTCGCTTCGGAAGCGGACGAGTTGACATTGACCGAGTGGCTGGACGCGGCGGAGCAGCTTCGCTCCGCCACGCCCTCCACTCATCAACCCAAAATCACGCTGTGGGGCGGAGAACCGCTGCTATGGCGTGATTTCGACCGCTTGGCCGAGGAACTTTTCCGACGCGGCTTCAAACTTGATCTGGTTACCAATGGAACCATGCTTGACCGCCACGCCGAAGTTGTTTCAGTTTGTTTTGAGCGAATTTTTGTTTCGCTTGACGGCTATGGCGCAGCACACGACGCGGTTCGCGGCGACGGAGTGTTTGCGCGGGTGGCCGCCAATCTCGAATTACTGCGCGAGCGACGCGGCAAACTCGTCTTTTTAACCACCGTATCCGACGCCAACGTCGAATACATGGCCGAGCTGCCCCAAAAACTCGCGTCATTGAAACCCGATGCAATCGTACTTCAGCAGCTTATGTACCTTGCCGGCGATGAAGTCGCCGCCTACCGCGAATTCAGCCGCGCCAACTTCAAATGCGATTACCCGGAGCTTGCCGCATGGGAGCGCACCGGCGACACCGCCTATCTGGCCGCCTGGCGGCTGGGTTGCGCGGCAGTGGCAACCCGTCACTACCCGGTCGAAGTTTATGTGACTCCTCACGCCTATCCCGACGCCTTGCAAGCGGCGCACTGTGAAGCCGCGTGGCATCGGGTGCATATCCGTCATGATGGAGAAGTCGGTTTCTGCACCGATTATTTCGGATTCTCCGCCGGAAACATAAAAAAAGACCGTTTGCTCGACATCTTCAACGGGGAACGCGCCGAACTTTTCCGGCGCGCCGTCGAAGCGGATCAAACGGTTATCTGCCGCCACTGTCCGTGGCGGCTTCAGAAATCAAACTGACCGATACTGCCCAAAGTAGCGTCAATGGAGTTTTGGCGGTGCCGCCAAGTTACTCCTTACCACAGCATTTTTTATATTTCTTGCCGCTTCCGCACGGGCAGAGGTCGTTGCGCCCGACTTTGGGAAGTTCACGCCTAAAGGTGATCGGTTCGGGTTCCGGCTCGACCGGCTCCCCCTGCTCCGGCGGCAGCTCCTCCGGGGCTCCCGGAGTACCGGCGCGCAATATGGAATCTATCGCCGCCATCGCGTCTCCGCCAAACTGCTCAAGTTTCTGATG
>JAQVVK010000071.1 GCA_028698975.1 Victivallaceae bacterium | reverse complement strand
GATATGGAGCGGCAGATCATGCTGCTGCGCGACGCCGCGGTGGATACGCTGGTATGTACGCCATCCTACGCCGAGACGCTGGCCGACGCGGTCGAATCGGCCGGTCTGGTCGGCCGGTTGCCGTTGCGTTTTGCCCATTTGAGCGGTGAATTCTGGAGCGAAGAGCGGCGCGAGCGGTTGGAGGAGCGGCTAAATATCCGCGCCTTTTACAGCTGCGGCGTTTCGCCGGTGGTCGGGCACGGCCTGACCGGAGAATGCGCGGCGCGCTGCGGTCTGCATGTGCAGGAAGATCATTTTGTGGTCGAGTGCATCGACCCGGAAACCTTGGAGCCGGTCAAGGACGGCGAACCCGGCGAAGTGGTGGTGACGGCGTTGACGATAGAAGCAAGTCCGATCATTCGCTACCGCAGCGGAGAGATCGCGCGGTTGTTTCACGATAAATGCGAGTGCGGCCGCACCACTTTGCGCATGAGCTGGGCCAGAAGCCACGCCGCCGGAGGCGAGCTATGAGCGATCGCTGTCTGGTGTTGGGCGGCGGGGTTTCCGGACGCGCGGCGGCGCGGCTGGCCAAGCTGATTGGCATGACCCCCGAGATCGTCTGCGACGCGCCCGGTCTGGATGCCGCGCAGGTGGCTGCCAACGGTTATGCGCTGGCGGTCGCCAGCCCCGGAGTAAAGCCATTGGTCTCGCCGCTTTATCAGGCGGTGAAAGCCCGCGCCGACAACGGGGATTACGAGTTGTTGAGCGAGATGGAGTTTGCGTTTCGTCACATGCCGCAGCCGCGCCGTCTTCTGGCCATTACCGGCACCAATGGCAAGACGACCACCACCGAGCTTACGGTGCATCTGCTGAAAGCCTGCGGGGTGGCGGCGGTGCCGGCGGGCAATATCGGTTTTCCTTTGGCCGACACGGTGGCCGACATGCTGGAGCATAAACTTGGCGGCGACGCGCTGCCGGTGGTGGAGGTGAGTTCTTTTCAACTGGAACGCACCGGCACATTTTCGCCGTTCGCGGCGGCTCTGCTCAATTTGGAATCCGATCATGAAGACCGTTATGCGGGCGGATTTGCCGAGTATTGCGCGGTCAAGCGGTCGATCTTCGACCGTGTGGCCGACGAAAACCGGGTCTACGGTCTTGCGATGACTTCCGAAAAAAACTTGCGCCGGGTGACGGTTGCGGGAGACGTTTTGTATTTTGACGGCAAACCCTTGATCGAACTGCGTCTTACACATCTTAACCCGCCGCATAATCGGGAAAATCTGGCGGCGGCGGTCGAATTGGCGGCGCGGATTTTACCGCCGGAGGTAATATTCAGCCGCACATTCAGCGAGGCGGTCAAGTCTTTTTCCCCGGGGCGTCACCGTATAGAAACCGTGGCCACCGGGCGCGGAGTGCGTTTTGTCGATGACTCCAAGGCGACCAATCCGGCCTCGGTGGTCGCGGCGGTGCGGAGTCTTGAGCCGGGGGAGAAGGCGGTTATATTGCTGGGCGGGCTGGATAAGGGTATGGATTTTTCGCCGCTGGCCGGTCTGGCCGGTAGCTTTCGCGCCGCGATATTGTTTGGCGAATGCCGCGCAAAGATCGCGGCGGCGCTTGACGGGAAATGCAAACTCATCGACTGCGGCATGGATTTCGCTCTGGCGGTAAAAACGGCGGCCGGGGAAGCCCAATCCGGCGACGTGGTGCTGCTTTCTCCTGCCTGCGCGAGTATGGATATGTTTAAGAACTATGCCGAGCGGGGCGAACGTTTCGCCGAGCTGGCAAGAGCGGTTCTGGCAAAGTAGCCGGTTATGCAAATAAGGTTTTGCATAACCGACTTAATAAACCGACTAAATAGAAAAATCGACTATTTTATATGATTCGAGAGACCGTTTTAAATCAAAGTTATATAGCTGCGGGAAAGCGGTGCTACGCCGCGCAAAAATAACAAACCGGCTGCCCCCCGGCGTTGTCCTGTCGGCTTTCTCGTAAAATCGACTAACTAAGAATACATCATAACCCGGGTTCCGTCAAGCTGAAAATTTGATTTCGAGGTAACAAATTGAAAAAAAAAGACGAAATATGGCCGGGCGCGGAGATTTTTTTTTACCGTCCCCGGTTCGGCTTGAAATATCCGGATTGAAGATGTATCTTCATTACGGAAACTATAAAACCGGCAAACATTCAAACCGTGGCAGGTTTTTCAATGCCTAAAATCGATGTGTTCACCGAGCAAAAGGTTCACATGGTGCCTGATTCGCTTCTGATGCTGCAAAAGGCTCAGCAGATGGATCGGGTGCCGGTGCATATTCACGACTTTATTGAGATCGCTTTCGTCGCCAGCGGCAGCGCGCTTCACTGTCACTCTGACGGGTCGGGGCGCACCCGCATGGGGTGCCTGATCCAAGGCGATGTGTTCTCGATACAGCGCGGCGAGCAGCATGGTTACGAGCAGTGCGGCAGTATGGTGCTCTACAACATCTTCATACGGCCGGAATTCTTGAAAACATGCGAAAAACTCAACATTCTTCCCGGCTGGAAGCTCTTTTTCGGAGAGCGGACCAGCGTGCCGGAAACCGTGCTGCATCTGTCCGCCGAAAAACGCGAGAACGCCGTCCGTTCGCTGGATCGGGCGGTGGTGGAGTGCCGGCTGCGCCAACCGGGTTACGAGATGGCGTTAAACGCGCTGGTGATCGATTTCCTTATTTCGGTGATGCGTTCGGCGGAGTTGACGCGCCCGGAATTTGACGAAGATAAAATGACCATTCTTAAATCGATAAGCATGATGGAGAAAACACCCGAGCGTCATTTCTCGCTGGATTTCCTGGCCAAAACCTCAAATATGAGTGCGTCGTCATATTCAAAAAAGTTTCACGCCGCCATCGGCATTGCGCCGATGGAGTATTTGCAGAAGGTTCGTTTGTTACAGGTGAAAAATTTTCTTGCCTCCAGCGAGTTGCCGATCGACCAGATTGCCGGGAAGTGCGGTTTCTGCACCCCTAATTACCTGATTAAGATATTCCGGCGGGAATTTGGGATAACACCGTCGCAATACCGCAAAAAACTGCTGGTAAAAGCGTCAAAATGACAGATTGTTACATTTTTATGCAAGATGTTGTCTTGTGAAATTTCTTCATTTGTGTCATAATATAGTCGTTACACAATAATCGGGACGGAATCATATTATGTCGGTCAAAGAAGAAATCTATTTTGAAATCAACCATCAGGGGGAGATCATCTCCATTAAATATGACGGCTGCGAATTTGCATCAAGAGTACATGATGGCAACCTTTTCCGCTTGCAGCTCCGCGACTTCATCGGCAATCCGCTGACGGTGGAGCGGGTCGATTTCGCCGAGGTCAAGACGGCGCATAACGGCAACCAGTTTGAAATAACGTACTCGGATTGCCGAAAACTGCGCGGTACGACGGTTTGTGTGTGCGTGTCGGTTGCCGGCGCGGAGATACGGTGGCGCATTGCCGCGCAGCTTGGCGGCAGCCTCTGCCGGTGCGAGTGGGTGGATTTCCCCCGGCTCCTGCTGCGGCGCAATGTCAACGAATCTTTTCTGCTGCCGTTCGCCGAGGGCACACTGGTAGACCACCTCGAAGAACGCGAGAAATGCTTTGATTTCAAGTGTGAATATTCTCAATATCCGCTTTCCGGGGTCAACGGTTTTTACCCCGGGCCGGCCGCCATGCAGTTTATGGCGTGCTTCAACGGCGACACCGGGCTTTATGTCGGCTGCGCCGACGCTTCGCACTCGCCGAAGACCATCGATGTCCACGCCGACGGCGAGGACGGGCGGCGGCTGATGGTGCAGAATTTTGCCGGCGGCAAGGCCGGGCTGGAATACGATGTGGTTACCGCCGGGTTCCGGGGCGACTGGAGTGCCGCCGCCGATATTTACCGGGCTTGGATGGAGAATGCCGACCCGTATCTGCCGCCGAAGCTCACCTGCGAAAATTCGGGGTGGCTGGCCGATTCCCCGGTTGTGGTGGCGTTTCCGGTACGCGGCCACGGCTTTGACAGCCGCGAGATGAATCCCAACGAGTATTACCCTTATGTAAACGCGCTTCCGGTGCTTGAGAAATACCGGAGCCGGTGGCATGCGCCGCTTCTTGCGCTCCTGATGCACTGGGAGGGTACCGCGCCGTGGGCGCCGCCTTACGTCTGGCCTCCATTTGGCGGCGAGAGCGAGCTTGGCAAATTCACCGACGCCATGCATAAACGTGGTGATCTGGTCGGTCTTTACGGCTCCGGTATCGCATGGACTCAAAGAAGTATCATCGACCCGGGTTATGACCGTCGCGAGCAGTTCAAGAGCGAGCATGTCGATCATGAGATATGCACCGGGCCGCGGGGCGAGATGTATTCGCGCAACTGCAATGGCGCGCAGTCGATACGGCTGGGCTATGATCTGTGCCCGACCCGGGATTTCACGGTTAAGACGGTCTGCGGAGAAATCAGTTCGGCCCGAAAATCCGGGATTGACTATCTGCAATATTTCGACCAGAACCACGGCGGCTCGTCGCCGCTTTGCTATTCGGCAAACCACAATCACCCCGATCTGCCGGGGGCGTGGCAGGTCGAAGCCATGCGCAAGCTGCTTGGCAAGGCAGTTGACGCGGCGGACGGGATCATGCTCGGGTGTGAAAACGCGGCGGCGGAGCCTTATATGGAGTTTTGCCGGTTCAACGATCTGCGCAACCATCTGGCATGGGGCGCGGGCGGGCGGCCGGTGCCGCTTTATCCTTATCTTTTTCACGAATACTGCGCCGGATTTTCGGGGAACGGGGTTTGTTTGTCGGAGTGGATAGACACGGAGCGCACGCCGTTTTTCCTGCAATGGAGTCTGGCTTGGAATTTTGTCAACGGCAATCTGCTCTCGGTGGTGCTTAAAGACGGCGGAGCGATTCACTGGAATTGGGGCTTGAGCTGGGATTCTCCCGCACCGGAGCAGTCGCCGCTGGTCGAGTTGATCGCCAATCTTTCCGAGTGGCGGCGCGGCCGGGCGGCGGAGTACCTCTGCTTCGGGCGTATGGCAAATCCGCCCCGGGTGTCGTGTGGAAACAACGAGATTTATCTGCGGCGTCAAGCTCCGGTCGAAGTGCCGACCGTGCTGTCGGCCTCGTGGGTAAACGGCTCCAAGCGTGTGCTTTTGCTGGTGAATTACGGTAAAAAGCCGGAGCCGTGCCGGGTGGATTTTGGAAGCGGCATGAGCGGTAATGAGTTTCTGCGCGACGGCTCTGCCCGAAAATTTTCGGGTGAATCGATGTTTACCGAGGTGCCGCCGCTTGACGCGGTGCTTTTGGAAATAAATTGCGATATCTAAAAATACAACTAAAAAGGAAAGGTATATTATGAAACTTAAAAATCATTACGATAATAGCAAGGAAAGTAACCCGGAGGACAATAAAATGAAAAAGTCTTTTACGCTCATCGAGCTTCTGGTTGTGATTGCGATCATCGCGATTCTGGCCGCCATGCTGTTGCCGGCTTTGAATCAGGCTCGTGTGCGCGCCAAGACGGCGCAGTGTTTAAACAATTTCAAACAGCTCGGTCTCGGTCTGGTGCAGTACGCCAATGAAAACAGAGATTTCCTGCCGATCACGACTGATGACTACTGCGCTGCGGAATTTATTAACTTGATACCTTTTCTGGGGCTGAAGTACGGCGACGATGATATGACTTCTGGTAATGTTGACGCCGTGGTAACCGGCAAGGCTCCGGTACTGAGACGTCGCCAGGGCGTGCTTTACTGCCCCGCCGTGCCGGATTGGAGCAGTTTCTCCGTACCCTCGGTAGCTCCCAAAAGGTTTTACCCCAACTACAATGCTTTTGCACTGCCGAAAGGAAGTGCCACCGATGCCTGGGTGTGGTTTGTAAGATCCAGCGGCGCTCGTAAACAAGGTTCCGCCCGGATCAGCGGACTGAAATCTGGCGTAGTTTTGATGACCGAGTCCAATTACAGTATTGAAAACGGTGGAGCGTATACCCTTAACCGCCAGAAACCCGGTTATGACGTGATGGGATTGGGGGCCAACAAAGAGCAGTATTTATTTAGAAAACATTCCGGCGGTTCGACCAATGTTCTGGTATCCGACGGCTCGGTCAAATCGGTGAAGGACTTGAACCCGAAAAGTTTTAAATTGAAAGATGGATCAACCACAGAAGCTACGGCGATATTGCTGTAATTTTATCACAGGGAGTACGCATTGATGAGATTTTTGACCGACATGACCGGAGGATTCCGGTTGCAAATCACGCTGAAAAAGTTCTTCGCCGTTATTGCGTTGGCGATGGTTTGTTTCGGCGCGTGCGCGGCACCGCAAAATTCCGCGCTTAAACTGGATAAACTCCCGCCGTGGGCAGAGTTAAAGGGCAATGTATTAACCATTTCGTCGCCCGACAGCAAGACTACCCGTTGGCTGGAGGTGCCGGTTGAGATGCCGACAACGTTGAGAGAGCCGCTGGTGCTTTCAGTCGAATGCTGGGCGTCGGAGTTGGGCGTTCCCTCCTGGAAATACGGCGGCATGAAATTCATGCTGCCGCACCGGGTTGACTCGGGCGTGCTGGATCACCCCGGAGCTCCGATGCCGACGGTGCCTTTCCCCAGACGGCGGGTTGCCTTTGCGGTAGGCACGCGCACTTCGCGGATTGAATCTCCCAAACTGGTTTTGGGGTTGCAGTCGGTGAAAGGGGTTGTTCACTACGACGTTTCGACTTTCAAGGTGGAAAAGGCGAGCGAATTTTTCAGCCCGGGCGAGAATCCCTTGTACTATAAATGCAAATATACTTCAAGGGTCAAGGATATGCCGCAGCTGCGCGGCGTCATGCTGCCGCCTCCCCGGCAGATCAAACCGGAGGATCTTGACGAGCTTGTCAAATGGGGCGTGACGCTGGTTCGTTACCAGATGGTTGACCACCTCAATCGTGAAACCTTTCTGAATGCCGAGCTGTATAGCAAGTGGATGGATGAAAATATGGACATCCTCGAAAAGCTGCTGGTATGGGCAAAGAAAAACAATGTAAAAGTGTGTGTCGATATGCACTTTGTGCCGGGAGGGCGCACCCCCGGCTCACTGGATTTCCGCATGTTCGCGGAGAAATATTATGCCGATTGTTTTATTGCGGTCTGGAAACGCATTGCCGCGCGGCTTAAGGGTCGGCCGGAGATATACGGTTACGACCTCTGCAACGAGCCGTGGCAGACCGGTGTTGCCCGGCATCGCACATATTGGCAGATTCAGAAAGACGCGGCCGAGGCGATCCGCGAGGTCGATCCGGAAACCCCGATTATTATCGAGGCGGATATGACCAGTTCGCCGCCAGCTTTCGCCTATCTGGTGCCGCTGCGGATGACCAACATCATCTATCAGGTGCATATGTACGAGCCGATCGACTTTACCCATCTGAATGCGTCGCCGTTCCGTAAAGATGTAAAACCGACGTCCATGCATTACCCGGACAAGTCCGAGCCGAAAAACCGTCTTACCAAAGACGATATGACCAAGATGCTTAAAACGGTTCGCAACTTTGAAAAGAGGTATGGCGCAAGGATCTATGTGGGCGAATTTTCGGCCTCGATGTGGGCGTCGGGCGCGGAAAATTATATCGCCGACTGTATTGATCACTTTGAAAAATACGGTTGGGATTGGACATATCACGCATTCCGTGAATGGGAGGGCTGGAGCGTCGAACACGAATGGGATTACGGTAAACAGGCCTTTGTCCCCTCAATGGACAATCCCCGCAAGCAGGTCTTGATGGACGGGTTATCCAAATCGGTGAAAAAACAAAAATAAAATAGTTTAACATTTTCAAGGAGGATATGATAACTTGTTTTGAATGAACCCGATATTTTCCGAAGAAAAAATCAATCTCTTAAACCTTAATCAAGGAGAAGATCATGGCCGATACAATTATTCCTGGTGGCGGTACTACAACTGTAACCGGTTCGACAGTCACAACCGGTAACAGGCTCTACATTTATAGCGGCGGCACAGCTTATGACACAACTGTCAACGGCGGGGCTTTTTTTGTCGGAAGCGAGGGAAACGCTGGCGGCGTGGCTTCCGGAGTTGATTTAAAAGCCGGTGGCGCGGTAGTGCAAAGTGGTGGCAAGGCGTATAATGTTGGCATATCTGACGGCACAACTTTATACTGCCGGGCATATGGCAGTTCCTTTGATGTTGAACTCGCCGCCGGAGGTACGCTTGTAGTATCCACTAACTGCTATGTCTCCGGATTAAATATAGCCGCTGGCGGTAAAATGCAGCTTGATCAGCAGGGTTGGACTGAATTTCATAACGTCGATATAAAAGGCAACGGTTCAACTTATGTCTTTTATGGCTTGGTGGATACTCTCACAGCAACCAACGCCAATATTGACATTGTTTCCGGAGCCAGACTGACCGGCGCAAACATCTCAGGAGGAACTCTCCGGGTTTACGGAGATTCAGCCGGTATCGGCGCCAGCGTCTCAAACATTATAATTGAAAAGGATGGACAGACAACTATATATCGGGCCAACAACGGGATTTACGGGGCTGATGTTTATGGAAAATTGACGGTCGCAGACGGCGGATCAACCAATTTATCCTTTGCCAGCGATTTAACTGTCTATTCCGGCGGAGAGGTGGATTTTCTTACTGGAACCCGTGCCAGCGGCACGATTGCACTGCAAAACGGTGCAACGTTGCGGCAATCCGGCGGACTGGTTGACAACGGCGGTGTGATTGACGTACAGTCAGGAGCCGCCTTTACCATGACCGGCGGAGGTGTCAACGGCATTGCCGGAAACATCACCTCCGGGTTGGTCGTCAACGGCGGAACGGCGAACATCAACAACGGTTATGTATATGCCACAGTTATGACCGGTGCGTTAAACGTTAAAGACACCGGGATTATCTCCGGGGCCGCTTTGAGCGGGGGCGAGCTGTATGCGGGAGCCGGCGGTACTGTTTACGACGCAATTGTCAATGGCGGTGTTTTACGTGTCGGAAATGTGGGATCCTCCGGCGGCGTGGCCTCCGGTGTTGATTTAAAAACCGTTGGTGTGGTGGTGCAAAGCGGCGGTAAAGTGTATGGTGTTGTCGTTTCCGGCGGCATATTGCATTGCCGGGATTATGGCAGTGCCTTTAATGTTGATGTTCTATCCGGTGGTCAAATTTATGTATCCGCACACAGTTATGTCTCCGGATTAAATATTTCCGGCGGCACAGAACGCACCACCATCTTTGGCGCGGTGGAAAAGCTCACCGCAAGCAATGCCGAGGTTCACATTGCTGCCGGTGCCACCGTCAACGGACTTGACACGACGGCGGAGGCGATCGTCAATATCTCCTCCGGCGGCGTGGTGAATATGTTTGAAGGCAACGAAGCAACCGGAATAAATGTGTTGACCAGCGGGACGCTTTCGGTCTCCGGCGGCGTGGCTTCAAGTCTTACCGTTGGTGACGACGGCAAACTCAACACCTACACCGGCGGCGCGGTTTCCGGCCTTGCCTTGAACGATGGTTACGCGAGTATCAATGGCGGCGTGGTCAGTGGCGCGGTTTTGAGCGGTACGGCAATCGCCTCCACCGGCGACGAACGCGGCAAACTCAATGTCCGCAGCGGAGCTACCGTTACCGACACCGTGGTTTCCTACGGCGGATTGCTGGTGTTTGAAAAGGGCGGCGGCACGGCGAACGGCCTTACCACGGTCTATTCCGGCGGCATGGTTAAGGTTACCGAAAACGGCACGATTGACAAGCTTGATCTGGTGACCGACGCCGATTACGACTTTGGTACCGGCACGGCGACCGAATACACCATCAACGGCAATGCGTTGCTTGATGGCAAGTATTTCAGCGGAGACACCGCCTATGTGCTTGACGCGGCCAATC
>JAQVVK010000244.1 GCA_028698975.1 Victivallaceae bacterium | reverse complement strand
ATCGTGATCAGCCTCGCCAAGCAGGGCGCGGACACTGCGGAGATCGCCAATATCATGGCTCTTTCCAGCCGGCGCGTCAATCAGATTCTCGCCGGAAAGCGGAAACGAAAGACAGAGATGCAATGGGTAGGATAAACGCGCCGCAATGCCCCGCCGTCGCGTCAAGACGGCGGGGCGTGGAAACCGGCGCGGGATTGCCGTCAAGACGCGTTATAGCCGCACGCAGATGTGCGAGCCAAAGGGGTCCGTGAGAATCAAAAATAGATGATAGTTTCCTGAAAAGTTTTACGGTTTATCGTAGTTCTAAAATTATTAAACAGGCTGTTGCAAGATCCCTCCGGAATCGCTCTTGCAAAGCCAGCCTGTTAATAACTTTGAATACGTTCTTTAACCAAGGGCAGAAAGTGTTCGGCGTCAGGATGATCATTGAGGCCGCCTTCGGGAAGCTTTTTGATGTCGCGCTCTCCGATCTGCTTCTGGGGTTGACCGTTGCTTGTGATGATTTTAGACCATGCGGCAGGAGAAAATAACTCCTCTCAGCATGTCATAGCCGGAGGTGTGCCCGGTCGCCAACAAGCACTGAAGCCCGGATGTATCTGCTGGCGGCAAGAGGTCTAGCAGTAAGCGGGCGCTGTTGACTAGCGGTAGGGAAAAACGTCCATGGGCGGCGCAACTCAGATATTTTCGACTGACGTCGGTGGTCCGGCCCGCCGACAAGCGGTAGACCATGGCGGAAAACTCCGGTAGCGGAACGTTTGCTCCGGCGGCGGTCAAAAACGCCCGGACCGCCAGCAAACCCAACAGCGCATCGTCGGCCGAGGGCGTCAGGCCATGGCCCAAACCGATTAACTCCAGCAGCAGTTTTTCTGTTTTGTCGGAATCGCCGGCGTTGACGGCAAGGAGCAACTCAGGGAAGCGTTTTTCGACCGGCTCCGGCAGACGGTGTCCAGCCAGAAATTTTTGCTCGACCATGGTCAAACGTCGTTTGCGTTCTTCCGGCGATGCCAGTTGCAAGCCTGGCGGAAAGGTGTTCTCGTGATTGGGACAGGAGAGATCGATGATCATAGGCGCGGCGGGGAAAAATAGTCGTTGCGCCTCCAGGCGGACCGGCTCGCCGTAACGGAGATTCAGCGCAATAAAATCCTCCGGATGCAGGACGATGCTGTCGGGAATGGCGGCTTCGTGATCGGCGACCAGCGTTACCATGACTTCGCCGAAAACCAGATTAGCCGCGTGGGTGAAAACGGAATGGATATATCCGGTCTGTGCCGACACCATAAACTCCGGCGTCAGATAGGCGGCAACGGCGTTCATGTCATGGCGGCGAGGGCATCGCGGGTCTGACGCGCCACCATCAGTTCTTCATCGGTTTCGAGCGTCCAGATCTGGATCAGGCTGTCCAGAGAGCTGATTCGACCGTCCGTTTTTTTGGGATCAAGCCGGAGCCCCAGGTATTCCAGACGAGCGCAGACACGTTCGCGCAGTAGCGTACAGTTCTTGCCGATGCCGCCGGTAAAGACCAGGGCATCCATGCCTTGCAGATAAGCGGTGAACATGCCGATATAGCCGATGCAGTTATCGACGAACGCGTCAAAGGCCAGTTGGGCCTGTTGGTTGCCGTCGGTCGCCGCCTGAAGGACATCCCGGAGGTCGTTGCTTACCCCGCTCAGGCCGAGGAAGCCGCTTTGCATTGCCAGCGTTTTCATAACCTTTTCCGGACTGCCGTAAGCCTCGGTCAGACGCGGCAGACAAAACGCATCGAAGTCGCCGACGCGGTTGTTCTGGAACAAACCGGACTGCGGCGTCGCCCCCATGCTGCTCGCCACGCTTTTGCCGTCGGCAATGGCGCAGAGCGACGACGAACCGCCCAAATGCAACGAGATGATTTTTCGCGCTTCCGGGGCCAGTTCGCGCATCTTCGCGGCGATGTAGCTGTGGCTGGAACCGTGAAAACCGTAGCGCCGGATGCCGTATTTTTCCACCCAGTCGAACGGCACGCCGTAAACCGTCCGGGCCAGCGGAATGTCGGCATGAAACGAAGTCTCGAAACAAGCCACCTGGCGCAGTTGCGGAAATTTCTCGCGCAAGCGTCGCATCAAATTGGCGTACATGGGATTATGGGCCGGAGCAAAGGCCGCGTATTCGTCGAGCACCGCCAGCACACGCTCGTCCGCCGCCACCGCGCCGCGCAGCGGGCCGCCGTGAACGGTTTTAAAGCCGACGCCGTCGAGTTCGTCCAGCGAGCCGATCAGCCGTTCCGTTTCCAGCCGTTGCAGGCAGAATTGGAATGCCGCTTTGTGGTCGGCACAGACCGTGCTTCCGTTTTTGCGCACATCCCCGGACGTAAAACGCCAGTCCGATTCAGCCGTGCCGATGCGTTCGACCAGCCCGTTCGCAACCGGTTCTTCTCCCGCCTCGAAATCAAAAAGTTTGAATTTAAAACTGGTCGTACCCAGATTCAGCACCATAATCATATTTACTCATTCCCCTCTTTTCTTACCCGTAACTCCTTGCCGT
>JAQVVK010000070.1 GCA_028698975.1 Victivallaceae bacterium | reverse complement strand
CATATGCACAGCGACTTTTTTGACTTAATGGTTTTGGCCGGTATAAGCGGTGTCTTTTTTTGGATCTATTACATGGTAAACCTTTGGGTGGCTATTCGCCGTGCCGTGCTGGAGGTTTTTGACCGGGTGCTGGCGATCAATATTCTCGTTTGCATTTTTATATTGTCGCTGATGACCGGTCAAATGTATTTCCCGACAACGATGTGTTATCAGCTTTGTTCGCTGTTTTCGATACTGATGCTGTCGGATAAAGATTTTTTTAAAAAGAACGAAATGCAGACGGAGGAGCTATGCTACGCAAATCAGTTGCCTCGTCGATAATCCGTTGGCGTGGTCTGCGACGTCGGGTGACCGCATTCTTTTTGCGGAGGTTGTTTCGGCGTTGCGGAGCAAATGTCGTGTTTTCCCCGGAAGACAACTTTTCGTATCGCAACATCTCAATAGGCGACCACGTCTATATCGGGCCGGGGGCGAATTTCAGCGCGATCACTTCGCTTGAGATCGGCAATCATGTAATGTTCGGCCCCCGTGTGATAATCGTCGGGGGTGACCACAACACCTCTGTGGTCGGCAAAATGATGGCCGAAATAAACTGGAAAATACCGGAAAATGACCGCCCGATACGCATTGAAGATGATGTTTGGGTCGGCGCCGGTGTGGTGATCCTCAAGGGCGTCACACTCCATACCGGCTGTGTCGTCGCCGCCGGCGCGGTGGTGACTTGCGATGTGCCGGAATACGCCGTGGCGGCCGGTGTGCCGGCCCGGGTGGTGAAAATGCGTTTTGACGACGCGAAACTTCAACAGCACAAAAAGATTCTGTCAATAAAAAACAGGTGATATATGGAACAGTTGACTCAGAAATTGAAAAACGGCGATACCCGTGTTCAGGAAGTGCCGCTGCCGCAGTTGGGCGACGGCATGGTGCTGGTGCGCAATCATTTCTCGGTTATCAGTGCCGGCACTGAGGGCGCGACCGCAAGTTCCGCCCGCAAGGGTCTGCTGGCCAAGGCCAAGGAACGCCCTCAGCAGGTGCGTCAGGTCTTTGATGTGTTGCGCAAAAGCGGGCCGGTGCAGACTTATCGCGCCGTGACCAAAAAGCTCGAAGCATATTCACCTTGCGGTTACAGTTCGGCCGGAGAAGTCATCGCGGTCGGTGCACGGGTGACCGGATTTGCCGCCGGCGATCTGGTCGCCTGCGCCGGCGTCGGTTACGCCAATCATGCCGAAGTGGTGGCCGTGCCGGTCAATCTCTGTGTCAAATTGTCGCCCGGAGCCGATCTTGAGGCCGCCGCATACAACACCGTCGGCGCAATCGCCATGCAGGGGGTGCGGCAGGCGGGGCTTGTGCTTGGCGAATCGGCTTTGGTCATCGGACTTGGCTTGATCGGCCGGCTTACCGCCCAGCTTCTGAAAGCGGCCGGTGTGCGGGTGATCGGGGTGGATGTAAATGCGGCCGCAGTGGCTGCGGCCGCCGCTGATCTTGATCTGGGGCTGGTGCGCGGCGATGTCGGCATCGCCGATCGCATTGCGGAATTTTCGGGGGGGTACGGGGTTGACGCTGTTATAATTGCGGCCGGGACTTCGAGTCTCGACCCGATCAATTTTGCCGGAGCATCGGCGCGGCGCAAGGGTACGGTGGTGGTGGTGGGGGCGGCTCCTACTGGGTTTGACCGCAAAGATTACTACCGCAAGGAGTTGCAGCTGCGCATGTCGTGTTCGTACGGTCCGGGTCGCTATGACGCGCAATACGAGGAAAAGGGTGAAGACTACCCGTATGAATATGTGCGCTGGACCGAAAAACGGAATATGGAATCGTTTCAGCAGTTGATCCAAGCCGGACGTATTTGCCCCAAAAACCTTACCAGCCACCGCTTCAAGTTTGAAGACGCTCCGCGTGCTTACGCGCTAATCGTCGAGAAGACCGAGCCGTTTGTCGGCATTGTGCTGGAATACGACGTTGCAAAGCCGGTCGCCTCCGGCGCGGTCGAGACCAAAGCGATTGCCGGACTTCCGGAAGACAAAGTCCGGCTTGCCTTTATCGGTGCCGGCAGCTATGCGCAGGGCAATCTTCTGCCTAATCTGCCGGATGATGTCGCCCGGCTGGTCGTGCTGACCAATTCGGGAACCACCTCCAAGCGGGTCGCCGAACGTTTCGGTTTTGCCCGCAGTACCGGCGATGAAAAGGATATTTTCGGCAATGGCAGCATAAATACGGTCTTTGTGGCGACCCGTCATGACTCGCATGCCGGATATGTGCTCGAAGCGTTGCGCAACGACAAAAATGTTTTTGTTGAAAAACCTCTGGCCATGACGGTCGGTGAAATGCAGGCGATCGAAGAAGCGCGGCAGACTTCAGGCAAAACGGTCATGGTGGGCTTCAACCGCCGTTTCTCGCCGCTCTCGGTGAAGTTGAAGAAGGCGATGGGTTCCGGGCCGATGGCCATGTTTTACCGGGTAAATGCCGGTAAGATCCCGGCCGACAGCTGGATACAGGATATGGAAGTTGGCGGCGGACGCATAATAGGGGAGGGGTGTCACTTCATCGATTACATGACCTGGATGTGCGGCGCGAAGCCGGTCAAGGTTTATGCGTCGGCCATGCCCGACCCCCAGCAACTCAACGATACGGTTAATGTAAATATTGAATTTGCCGATGGTTCGATCGGCGTGCTGGCATATTACGCCAACGGCTCCAAGAGCCAGCCCAAAGAGTATTTTGAGGTTCACGGGGCCGGCGCAAGCGGGGTGCTTCATGATTTCCGTTCGGTGGAGGTGTTTGGCCGCCGCCCGGAGAAGATGAAGCTCTGGTCGCAGGACAAGGGACAAAAGGCAATGGTGGCCGCATTTTGCGAAGCCGTCAAAACCGGCGGCGAGCCGATACCTTTTGACCAGCTTAAAGCGGCCACATTGACCGCGATTGCCGTGATGGAGTCGTTGCGCGAAAAAGCCCCGATCGCCATTTTGGAGTGATGCAATATGGATGTGGAGCCGCAGATAGCACGTTTGTTTGGCTGGATGGAGTCGCATGATTTTCGCGGTTTCGATCCGTACGACGCCCTTAATTCGCCATTGGCGGGCGGCTTGTCGCTGGGTTCACGGTTTGGCCGGATCGCGCTTACCCAGCTTCTGCGGCGTTCGCCGGTCAATTTCCGGCCTTTGCTGCTGATTCGACCGGGGCGAAATCCCAAGGCTCTCGCGCTGGCTTTGGAAAGCTGCGCCGCGCTGGAGTTGCCTCCGGAAAAAGCATCGCATATTTTCGATCTTCTGATGGGGTTGCGTTCAACCGGAACTTCCGGCAATGCGTGGGGTTATAATTTCCCGTGGCAAAACCGGGTGCAGTGTCTGCCGCGCTTCACGCCGACGATTGTAAATACGGCATTTGCCGGTCACGCCTTGCTCGACTGTTTTGAGCGTTACGGCGAACAAAAATATCTTGACGCCGCGCAAAGCATACCGGCGTTTATGCTTAATGACTTGGCTCGTAAAAACGAGGCGGGGGCTTTCTGTTTTGCATATACTCCGCTTGACAAAAACTTTGTTCACAACGCCAGCATGCTGGGCGCGTCATTTCTGGCCAGAATGGCGGCGAAATACGGTCGAGGCGAGCTGCTTGATCCGGCGCGAAGCGCGTTGGCGTACAGTATGAGCCACCAGCACGACGACGGTTCGTGGTATTATGCCGAGACCGGATTTCAGAATTGGATCGATTCCTTTCATACCGGGTTCAATCTGGAGGCTCTCCGCCGGTTTATCCGGCTTGGAATCACGCCGGAATATGCCGAAAAATACCGGCGCGGCGTCGAGTTCTACGCCGGTCATTTCTTTGAGAAAGACGGTACTCCCGATTATTATGCCGACCGGTTTTATCTTGCCGACATCCATGCCCCGGCCGAGGCGGTCACCTTTTTCTCCGGGGAAGGGGAGGCGTATGCCGGTCTGGTCGATCGGGTGCTGCGGTGGACGTTTGAAAATATGTATGACCCTAAAACCGGTCTGTTTTTCTTCCGGCGCGCCCGACGTTTCACGATTCGCACCCCGTACATGAGGTGGAGCGAAGCATGGGCATTGCGTGCTCTGGCATGCCATGCCGCGTCGGGGAAGGCGTCACAATGAAGTTTCCCACGCCGGTATTCTGTCGTTTTAATATTGCCGAATGGCAAAACAATTTCAGGGAATATTACAAATGAAGATCGTCAGTATTGTCGCCGCCCGACCCAATTTTATGAAGATTGCTCCCTTTTGCCGGGCGGTCGAACGGTTTAACGCCATCGCGCCCGATTCGAAAAAAGTTGAACACATACTGGTGCATACCGGTCAGCATTACGACGACCGCATGAGTCGCGCTTTTTTTGAAGAACTAAATATCCCGACCGCCGACATCAACCTCGGAATTGGTTCCGGTTCGCATGCCGAGCAGGTCGGCAACACCATGATCGCATTTGAAAAGGTCGTGCGTGAGCTGAAGCCGGATTGGGTTGTCACCATCGGCGATGTCAATGCGACTTGCGCCTGCTCAATCACCGCAAAAAAAGAACACGTCAAACTGGCGCACATCGAGGCCGGGCTGCGCTCCGGCGATTTGGATATGCCGGAGGAGATCAACCGGCTGGTGACCGACCGTCTGTCCGATCTATTGCTTGTGCCGGATCGGATTTCGATCGCCAATCTTAAGCGTGAGGGGCGCGCCGACAAGGATATTGTGTTTGCCGGAAACATTATGATCGACACGCTGGAAGAACAGCGGGACAAGGCGGCGGCATTTGGTATTCCGGCGGTGATCGAGGCTAACCGCATTGGCGGAGGTTGCAAGGCGTCGGAATTCGTTGACGACGGGTTCGCGGTGATGACGCTTCACCGTCCGAGCAACGTCGACGATCCGGCCATACTTTCCGAGCTGGTCGATTTTGCCATTGGAGAGGGATCGGCTCACTGTCCGGTGATCTGGACACTCCACCCGCGCACCCAAAAGCAGTTGGAAACCTTCGGACTTTGGGACAAGGTGACACATGCGCCGCGCCTTGCCTTACTCAACCCGATCGGTTACCACGAGCTGCTTCGTCTGAATATGGGGGCGCGGCTTATGATGACCGATTCCGGCGGGTTGCAGGAAGAATGCTGTGTGATGGGCACCCCGTGTCTGGTGATGCGTTGGAATACCGAGCGGCCGGTGACTTTGCGGGAAAACGGCGGCGTATCCACTCTGGTCGGCAACGATGTCGCCATGATAAAGAAGATGTATTCGGAATATATTAATTTGCCGCGTCATGAATCGCGGCCGGAGCTGTGGGACGGCCATACCGCCGAACGCATGTTGAAGGCGATTGTGGAATATGACAGATAACGTCAATGATTCGACCATTTCCCGGCGAACCGCCGCATTTTGCGTGGCGGCTCTGATGCTTTGCACCGGGGTGGTCGCCTCGCTGCGGCTTCTGAATGGCGAGTTGCAATCGCGTGACGCGTGCACATATATGCTGATGGCGCAGGATTGGGCGACGCTGGCTCTGGGGGGCGGTTGTATGGCGGAGTCGGTGGTGCCGCCGGGGCTGATCGTTGTTTTACGCGGGTTTGCGGCATGCGGTATTGATCCGGAATTTGGCACATTGGTGTTTAATATCGTCTGCGGCATGCTGTTGACTTGGGCGGCGTATTGGTTGGCATCGGCGTTTTTTATGGGAGAACGCAAATACGCGTTGATCGCTGCTTTTTTGTGCGCGTTTCATCCGATGCTGTTGCGGCACTGCAGCGATGTATTGCGGGAATCGAGCTTTATACTCCTATTTACCTTGTCGCTGGGCTGCATGGTTATGATGATCCGCAGCCGCGCGTGGCGATGGCGGGTCGCCGGGCTGGTCGCAATCATGCTTACGATGAGTTTCCGTCTGGAGGGCGTCGAACTGATGCTGTTTTATGTTTTGGCGGCGGTTCTTGGCCAACACGGCGATTTCCGGGGAGAAGGCTGGCGCAGATTGTGTATTAATGGATTGATGCTGACCGGAGCGTTGCTCATCATGTTTGCATTTCAATTGTGGTGGAATTCCCACGGCATGGATTGGCAGATCGTGCCTTTGAAAAGGGCGGTCATGTCTTTGGGCGGTGGAATATGATGAACATTGTGAATAACTTTCTACAGGAATTTTTCTTCATACTGCCGTTTTTGGCGTTGGCCGGATTGTTCAGTCCGAGGTTATGGAGTATGCGGCGCGACCCGGTTTTGTGGTTTGTCGCGGCGGCGATAGTGTGGGTCATGCTCTCCCGCGGGGGGCCGGCGGCGTTAAGTCATGGTTTTTCGGCGCGTTATTGGATTGGCGGCGTGGTGTTGCTGCTTCTGCCCGGGGCTGTCGGTTTCGCTTTGCCGGCGGAACTCACCGCCCGCTGGTCTCGCCGGGCGGCGAAGATCGTTTTGATCGCCTGTTTTATCGCAGTGGCGGTGATCGGAGTCATCAAGGCCCTGCGTGCTCCGACCGGAGAGAAGAGTTATTTACGAAATATTGCCGCCGATATTG
Organism: Victivallaceae bacterium; assembly: GCA_028698975.1. Lineage (GTDB taxonomy): Bacteria > Verrucomicrobiota > Lentisphaeria > Victivallales > Victivallaceae > Victivallis. Next base: position 3,626 of record JAQVVK010000070.1, on the reverse strand, counting down.
TGGCGAAATGCCCAGATGTCACACTTAATAATTGTGTTTACGTCGACCGCGACGATTATAAGCGGGTAAAAAAATATAACCCGGAAATCGGTGAAACAATTCGGTTTTATTACGAAACCGAAGCCATGCTCCGCAGCAGTTTGCAGCCGCGGCTGGCGCGAGGGAAAGCGGTCTTTGTGATGCTGGATGAAAAAGTGTTGCCAACAAAAATTCTGCCGCACGAACTTGTTTTCAGCGAGATAGCCCGCTACCGTTCCGGGCGGCATTTGCGCAGTTTGATGCGTGTATGGTTGCGCACTCCCCCGGTACGCCCCGTGGAATTGATGGCGTTTATTCCAGAGAAACTCATGCTTGCCGCCGGTAAAACTTATGTCTTGCCGGCGCACAATTTTACGGCAATACCAGACGGTCTTGGCTTGAAGTTGGCGCAATTTTTCTGGCCGCGTTACAGTGATCGAATCCCCATCGGCGTCAGTTTGCCGGCGGGCTCATATAAAACAGAGATCAAATTGGTTCGGGGGGACGGGGTGGTATTTGAACACCGCGAGTGGAAATTGATCCTTGTGCCGCCGCGCCATTCGCGCGAAGATGTCGCCCGGGAGATCGGGCAAATCCCCGAAGCCTCGCGCCGTTGGACGCGGTTGCCGGTGGCGGGGCGTTGGTTTCGAATTGCCTCCGCCGGGGAGAAACTTGAGTTGCCGCCTGATCGCGGTATGGCGGCATTGGTGGTCATGCCTCCGCCGGGTTGGGGAAGTGCGTCGGCAATAGTTCGGGGCGAATTTCTCCGCAGTCTGGCTGAATACGAAAACGAATTGAAGGCCAAAGGGTATTATCACGCGGTGATCCTGCCGTGGTTTCTGTTGTGGACGCCGGAATGCGATGCTTCTCCGGCGGCACGCGACTCATTATTGTCCGAGTTGACGGCGACGTGGCTTGACAATGAGGACAAATGATGTTATTTTATCTGCAATAATTATATTGAGGGGTTATATGTTTCGTTGTTTTGGCATAGTTGCCTTTTTTTCGGTTGCGTCGCTGGTATTGGGCGCGTCTTTTGCGGATACCGACGATGCTGGTTTGGTAATAGAAGGCTCGGTTATCGAGAGATCTCCGTTGTCGGAGGCGGCGGTCGCCGGGCAGGAGAACTGCTTGTATTCGGCGGAAATCGAGCTGAGTCCTGATTCGTCCATTCCCGACATGCCGGAAACCCGTCGCATTGTCGTCTTGTTATCGGGGGCGTCTGGCTATAAGGCGACACCGGAAAACGCCTACGCCAATGGCGACAAGCTGCGAATAGAGGTAAATAAATACACTCCGGTCACACCGGAAGAGAAGCAGGCGTTTCAGATACAGGATACCGTCGGCCGGTTTCGTTTGCCTTATTTTGTGGTGGTCAAATCTGAAAAAATCACGGTTTTTTCCGATAAACCGACAAAAACGCCCGAGCGGAAAGAACCGGCGATTGATTGGGGCGAGCCCCTGAACCCTCCGCAGTCACCGGCCAGCCGTAAGGCGAGGACCGAAGCGATCGAGGCGGAAAAACAGCGCATATCCAAGCGACTTGAAGATGTCGCTTCGGCCATTGCAGCTGCAGGCAGTATGGTCGACGATTATGCTGCGGCATTGACCAAGACAACGCGCACTACAATGCGCGGAATAAATATGTTTTACTTCAAGCGCGGGGCGGGATATTTCTGCGTGCCGGAAAAACCGGTCGACATATTGCGCAACTATCAGTACAGCCAGGAGCCGATCAACGCGATTGCCGCCCTCAATATGTATTTGGCGCATCACAATGTCGATCTGATTGTGGTGATGGAGCCGGGGGGAATTGATATAGCGACCCGTATGCTTCTGCCCGACGGCGGTAAATATCCGTTTGTCGGCGCGATGAATTTCGCCCGCGAGTTGCTCAACCGCGATATCGAGGTGATCGATATGTCAGACCGGTTGCTCGCCGCGGCCGATAAATACGAGTGGCTGTACAGTTATTACCGGCCACTTGACTGCCAGCCGGCAAGTGGCGTTGAGGCGGAAACCTCCAGCGCGATAGCAGAGCGGCTTGCCCGTTATTCTGAAATCACGCCGAGGCTGAATAAATGGCAGTTTACGACCGGGCCGGGGGCTGCCAAGATGTCGTTTGGGTGGCCGATCAACATAGATGAAAAGCATAAGGGCGACGATGTGATCGTGCCGATAATAAAATTCGATCGCCGCAATGTTATGCCGCCTGAGCTTATGGAGTCGCCGCGTTCCCCGGTCTTGCTGATGGGAGGCGAAAATTATATAGATAATCCGTATAAGTATGCGGTGGCTTTGCATATTGCACAAAAAATTGGCGAGTTCCCGTGCGAGATGGTTTTCCCGCGGTTTAACATGCCGGTGGCCGCTCCGGGCGTCCTGCTAAACAACAATGGAGAAGCGATACGGCATCGTCGGGCCGTGGTATTGTGTATCGCGGCCGAGGAGGCGGCTTATGCCAATTGGAATCATGTTGAAAAAATGCATCAACAGTATGAGGTTGGGAAGTCGTTGACCTTGGTCAAATCACTCAACGCCCGGCAGGTCGCACTTGGTTTCTCCACAAAATTGTACTTGATGGACTATCATGTTAATTACATAAAACAGGTTGCGGAATATGAGAAGGCGGCTTGGTTTACCGGTATTCACAATACCACATACACCTGTGGCATCAAGTTGCCGAGCCGGGTGGAGCCGGGTGATCTGCTGGTGCTGGATATGTTCAGTCAATTCATGGTTTCTATTGAGGTTGAGGGTGAGCAGCATTTGTTGAATGGCGGGCGGGACTCATTGTATTTTACCTTGAAAAAAATCCCGGTCAACCGTCGCGTCAACATTTCGTTGACACCGCAGAACAACGTGGCCATTTGCGGGATTTTTTCGGTCGGGCTGTACAGAAAACAAGGGACGGATAAAAAATGATTCTGCGAGTATTTAGATCGACGATATTTTGCCTGATGTTTGCGGCTTCCGCACTGGTGTTTGCGGGGGCGGCCGATGATCGCCAATCTGCCATCGTCGAAGACCTGCGCCGTTTGGACGAGCTTAAAACCGCGCACGGCGGCAGCTTTGCCCAGTGGCAAAACGAAATGCTGCCGATTTATACCGAATATAATAATTTTGCCAGAAAGACGATCTGCGGCTGGTGGTTGGGAGACACCTTTTGCAAACCGATTCCATTTTACGTTCAGCCGGTTGGCAACCGGGATTTCAATCGACGTCTGATTGATTACAACAATTATCTCAAGTCCTGCGGGATTGACTTGATTGTGGTAAGAATGCCGCTCAAGGCCGATTTTTCATTCTCCATGTTTAATCGGGACAAGTCGGTTTACCCCAATCCGCTTTGGCTGGCGTTGTTTGATGAGCTTTTGACGAATAATATTGAAGTGATCGATGTTTTGCCTGATATGATCGACGAGGCGTCATCTTATCCGTTGATATATGATTACATCAACTTGCGCAATTCCAACCCGGAGGAGGGTGCGGCGATGATTGCGGCCAAAGCCACTGCGACTCGGCTGGAGAGCTACAATCTATCATCGGTTGGCGGCGCACTTTCTTCCGCCCGGGTCAAGAATTTGAATGCAGGTAACCGTGACTGG
>JAQVVK010000069.1 GCA_028698975.1 Victivallaceae bacterium | reverse complement strand
CACCCGCGCCGGGTCGTCGACGATGACCGGCACGCCTCCCTCGCGGAGAATGCCGGCCACTATGCCGCGCCCGACTTTACCACAGCCGAAAACCGCGATTTTGCGATCCTTGAAATTGGCGTAACCGAGTTTTTTCATCGCCCGGATGAATCCGTCACCGGTGCCAAGCCCGGTTTCGATCGCCTTGACCCGGCCGGCGTCGGCCAGAAACACCGGCTGTTTCGCGTCGCGGTAGACGGCCTCGCCGGATCGGGTCAGCTCAACATAACCAAGCGATGAATTAACCTGCGACAGTTTGCCGGCGCAATCCATTACCACATCGAATCTTTTGCACAACGTGCCGGCGTCGGCCGTGCGAATGCCAAACTTGGGCAGCCGGTTGAATACGGCCTCGTCACCCGGGATCCCGTCACTCATGACCACGGTAAGCTCGGCTCCGCCCGCCAGAAGCGGCAGATACTTTGCCAGCGTGTTGCGAAATACCGGGGTGCCGTCCAAAAGCCGCATCCCGTCGAACGGGCGTTTGCGCTGCCAGACTTCGAGTTGACGCCGCAGCGCAGGGAATTCGTTTTCGCGGTATTTGCCGAGCAGAAAAGAATAAAGCGTCTGAAACATATGTCCATCTCCATATAGGTATGGGGAAAATTACATCTGTTTTGTGTTTTTTTCAAACCGATTTCGACCAAACCGACCGATTTGATGAAGAAATATCAGTTCAAAGCCCGGCTAACAATACCTTGCCCCCGATACAGACGATCACCACCCCGCCGGCCGCCGCCACATATTTTTCTCCGGGCATGGCCCGGCCGAGCCGACCGCCCAGCATCACCCCGACGGCGGAAACCAGCGCGGTCACCACACCCATCGCGGCCGCAGGCAGCCACAGCGGATAACCGGCAAAGGAGAAGCCCGCCCCGACCGCCAGCGCGTCACAGCTTGTGGCAAGTGCCGGTACGATCATGTGAAGCGGAGTAAATATGCCAGCGCAGGATTTTTCCTCCTCGCGGCAAAACAATGCCTCGACAAACATCTTGCCACCGACCAGTGCGAGCAAGACAAAGGCGATCCAGTGATCCCAGGCGTCGAATGCGCCGGACAGCATCCCGGCAAGGAAATACCCGGCCACCGGCATGAGAAACTGAAACCCGCCGAAATAAAGCGCGGCGATCACCGCAGCACGCCACAACCGGTCGCGTTCCGACAAAGCTCCGCCGACCGATACCGCAAACGAGTCAACCGATACACCAAACGAGATCAACAGAATTTCAAGCCAGGACATATTATTTCTTTCCGGTCATAACGTCTTCCGGCGCATTGGGCGCATACGGCCCGGCCTTGACTTCGAGAAAAACGCTGGGCTCGTGAAACACCAGATTGTGCCACGCCCCGTCCGGAAGTTCGATCGATCTTGCGCCGTCGGCTCCGCCCAGCTCATGCGACTCGATCACGTTGCCGTTGTCGTCGTAAACCATGCTGGTCATGCGCCCGCGAAGCAGAGTCATAAGCTCCCATTTGCCGGGGTGGCGGTGAATCGGGAACTCGGTATCCGGCCACCCGGCGATGCAAAGCCGGTTGATCGGCTGCGCCGGGTCTTCGTGCAAATTAAAGTTGGTGCGGCGGCGCGGATTGGCCGCCGCCTGCTCCAGCAAAGAATCCATAAGGCGGTCGTCAACAATTTTCATCAGAGCCGTCCATCCACCAGATCGCGGGGCAGTACACCCTTGATATCGAAGACCACCGACTGATCGGCAAGCAGCGAGGGTATGTCAAGTTCGAGAAATTCCCGATGGCTCACGGTCAGCACCACGGCGTCGTATTTTGCAGAGGTCTTGGGAAGCTCATTCATGATTTCCAAGCCGTATTCGTGCTTGACGTCGCCGGCATTGGCCCACGGATCAAGGATGTCCACCTTGCAGCCAAACTCCTCCAGCCCGCGAGCCACATCCACCGCGTGCGAATTGCGTATATCCGTGCAGTTTTCCTTAAAAGTCACGCCGAGCTGAAGCACCCGCGCCCCGTAAATCTTCTGCCCCTTGCGGATCATGCGCTTGACGACTTCGCCGGCCACATACTGCCCCATGCCGTCATTGATGCGCCGCCCGGCGAGGATCACTTCGGGCAGATAGCCGAGGCTCTGCGCCTTGTGTGTAAGATAATAAGGGTCAACGCCGATGCAGTGGCCGCCGACCAGACCGGGTTTGAATTTGAGGAAGTTCCACTTGGTACCGGCGGCTTCCAGCACTTCGTTGGTGTCGATGCCGATCAAATGGAATATCTTGGCCAGTTCGTTGACAAACGCGATATTCAAATCGCGCTGCGAATTTTCGATCACCTTGGCCGCCTCGGCCACCTTGATCGAGCTGGCTTTGTGAGTGCCGGCTTGGAGAATCGTATTGTAAAGCGCGTCAACGACTTCGGCGACTTCCGGAGTTGATCCGGAGGTGATTTTCCTGATCTTTACAAGGGTATGCTCCTTGTCGCCGGGGTTGATGCGCTCCGGGCTGTAGCCGCAAAAGAAATCACGGTTGAATTTCAGGCCGCTTTCGCGTTCGATCACCGGCACGCATTCTTCCTCGGTGCAACCGGGATAGACCGTGCTTTCGTAGATCACGATCGCGCCGCGCTTGATAGCCTTGCCCACGGTGGAGCTGGCTCCGTAAAGCGGCGAAAGGTCGGGGCGGTTGTATTTATCGACCGGGGTCGGCACGGTGACGATAAACACATCGCGGTCGCGCAGATCGTCAATATTGTTGGAAAAACGCAAATTTGCGGACGACGCCAGATCTTCGCTGGAGGTTTCAAGCGTGACATCTTCCCCCTTGCGCAGCGCGGCGAGCCGTTGAGGGTTGACATCGAAGCCGACCGTGTCAAAACGGCGGCCAAACGCCACGGCGAGCGGCAGACCGACATAACCGAGACCGATCAAGGCGATTTTCGCCTTGTTCGCCTTGAGATCATCCATCGAAATCATAAATGCACTCCGTTTCTGTCAAAAAAAATGTTATCCTATATTTTATCACATATTCCTTTTTTTTCAAATCATTTTATCTTCATGGATGGCAAAAACATGTCACAATCAGCTCTTTGCGGCGGCGGGTCGCGCGGTTGCGCCGACAACCACCCGCGTGCATAATTCGGGTTTCCACCAGGATATTTCTCCGCCAATACGACGTGCCGCCATGCCGCATAACCGGTTTTTTATTTGAATTTTATCAGGAAAACACCGATTTCCACTTGAAATTCGGTTGAAACAGTATATGTTAGTTATCGACAACTAACATAAAAGAAGGTATATGATGTCTCTTTCGGAAAGACAATCGCAGATCATCGACGCGGCGTTGGATTTGATCGCCCGTGGCGGGATTCAAAACCTGACCGTCAAAAAGATCGGCAACTCGCTTGGCATAACCGAGCCTGCGGTTTATCGGCATTTCCTCAACAAAGCCGAAATCATCAAAGCGATGATAAGCTGTTTTGACGAGGCGGTGCCGATCGGCGCCGGCCATCTTAAAGGTTTTGACGCCATTGCCGACTTCGCCAGGAAGCGTTTCCGGCAGGTCGCCGGCAAACCGGCTCTGGCCCATGTTATGTTTTCGGAGGAGATATTCATGGACGACCCGGATTTCATCGGGCTGCTGCTCGATATGATGCACCGGCACAAGAAATCACTGGAAAAACATTTTAACGAAGCCCGGGAACTCGGTGAAATAAATTCCCAGATTTCGGTCAACACCTTTTTCCGTCTGTTCTTCGGCCCGGTTCGGCTGCTTATAAGGCAGTGGGCGATGTGCAATCATAAATTCGATCTGCTTGCCGAGGGTGACGACCTGCTTGATTCGCTGCGGTTGCTTTTGAAATAACAAATGGCTCTCAACGCCTTTATTCGCAAACGGGGGGTATTATGAAGAGAAAAATGATCCAGATCGATGAGGAAAAATGCAATGGCTGCGGTCAATGCATCCCAAATTGTCCGGAAGGAGCGTTGCAGATCATTGACGGCAAGGCAAGACTGGTAAGCGACCTGTTTTGCGACGGCTTGGGGGCCTGCATCGGCAAGTGTCCGCAGGGCGCGCTTGAAACCGTTGAACGCGAGGCCGAGCCGTATGACGAACGGCGCGTCATGGAAAACATTGTCAAGCAGGGCGCAAACACCATCAAGGCGCACTTGAAGCATTTGAAGAGCCACTGCGAATGCCGTCTCTTTGAGTCCGCAACCGATTTTCTCAAGGAGAGAAATATCCGTATACCCGATCTCGGTGAACCCTCAGGCCAATTACCTTGCGGATGCCCCGGCTCCATGGCCCGAAAGTTGCCGGGCGGCCCGGTAAAGGTTTCGACCGGCGGCGCATCGAGCCTGCGTCAATGGCCGGTACAGTTAAAGCTGTTAAATCCTGGAGCGGAGTATTTTGAGAATGCGGATCTGCTGGTCTCGGCCGATTGCGTCGCCCACGCTTGCGGGTCGTTTCACGGCGAACTGCTGAAAGGACGCATACTGATTGTATTTTGTCCGAAACTGGACGGCGACCAGCGGATCTATGTCGAAAAAATGGCCGAAATATTCCGCCAGCACAAGATCAGCTCGGTCACCGTAGCGCAAATGGAGGTGCGGTGTTGCACCGGCACCGAGCGTATTGTAAGGGAAGCGGCAAAACAAGCCGGTATTTCGGTTGAAATCAAAGTTAAGACGATCACCGTTCGCGGTGAAATACAATAGCAAATCAAGCCAACACGAGGTAAAAAATGAACATGTTCTGCTATCAGTGCCAGGAAACCGCCAAAAATTCCGGCTGCAACATTGCCGGAGTCTGCGGCAAAAAAGCCGAAGTCGCGAACCGTATGGACCAACTGCTGCAACAGCTTAAAGTCTTGGCCCGCACGCATAAAGCCGATAATAAACTCGGTTTGTTTGTGGTGCAATCGCTGTTTATGACCATAACCAACGCCAACTTTGACGAGGCGCGCATTGCCGCTCAAATCGAGAAAGCAAAAGAATTGACCGGCCCTACCGAAGTTTCAGCTCCACTGGGTGTGCTCTCCGCCGAAAATGAGGACATACGCTCTCTCCGCGAACTTTTGACCTACGGCCTCAAGGGCATCGCCGCATACGCCGATCATGCCGCCATGCTCGGCAAAGAGGACAACACGATCTATGAGTTTGTGTTCAAGGCGTTATCCGCTGTCGCGGAAGACATTACCGCAAGCGAGCTGACCAATCTGGTCTTGGAGTGCGGCTCGGTCGCCGTCAAAACCATGGCACTGCTTGACGCGGCCAATACCGAAACCTTTGGCAACCCGCAGATCACCGAAGTGAAAACCGGCGTCGGCAAGCGGCCGGGCATTCTGATTTCGGGACACGACCTGCTTGACCTCAAAGAACTGCTTGAGCAGAGCAAAGACGCCGGCATCGACATTTACACCCACAGCGAAATGCTGCCGGCCCACTATTACCCGGAATTGAAGAAATATCCGCATTTGTACGGCAATTACGGCAATGCGTGGCACAAACAAAACGTGGAATTCGCCACTTTCAACGGGCCGATCCTCATGACGACCAACTGCATAACGCCGGTTCAGGAGAGTTATAGAAACCGGATATTCACAACCGGCATGGCCGGCTACCCCGGCGTGCCCCATATCGCCGACCGTACCGGCGGAAAGGCGAAGGATTTCTCCAAGCTCATCGCTCTGGCCAAGCAGTGTCCGCCGCCGCAGGAACTGGAAAACGGTGTGATCGTCGGCGGTTTCGCCCATAATCAGGTGCTGGCTCTGGCCGACAAGGTGGTCGCGGCCGTCAAGTCCGGCGCGATCCGGCGGTTTGTGGTTATGGCCGGCTGCGACGGGCGGCAGACGGGGCGGGAATACTTTACGGAAGTGGCAAAGTCGCTTCCGCCGGATACGATCATTCTCACTGCTGGTTGTGCCAAATATCGTTATAACAAGTTGGCGTTTGGCGACATCGGCGGCATTCCGCGCGTACTCGACGCCGGGCAGTGCAACGACTGCTACAGTTTGGCGGTGATCGCGCTCAAGCTCAAGGAAGTCTTCGGTTTGGCAGACGTCAACAAGCTGCCGCTCTCTTTTGACATCGGCTGGTACGAGCAAAAGGCGGTGGCGGTGCTGCTTGCGGTCTTGTCACTGGGATTCAAGAACATCCGGCTCGGACCGACCCTGCCGGCGTTTCTGTCGCCCAATGTTGCAAAACTGCTGATCGAAACATTTGACATCAAGGGTATTGGAGATGCCAAAACCGACATCGAAATGATGTTGGAGGGTAAATGAGTAAAAAAAAGATCATGATTAAACTGGTGGAGCGGCGTGGCGAAACGCCGTGCCACCACGGGCACAAGATCGGAGATGAATTCGATTTTGACACGGCAAGAGGGCAGTTGTGTCCGATGGCGATGCACGTGGCGTTTCCTTACATAGATATTCTGCGCTATGGCGGCACGCCTCCATGCAGTAAAAAAGATGGACGAATGCTGTTTTGCTGCCCCGACTGCGATGTTATGAATATCTTTGAAATCACCGTGCGGTAGATGACATAGATAGCCGGTTTTGCATAATCGACTATGTTATACGCTTTTCATCGTGATAAATCACAAATTCTGCATTTTTGCATTGATTGCGCAGCCTTGCGCGCGCTTGGTTACCTCTGGTAGCCAAACACTTGCAAAACTACGCACTCTTTGCTAAAATATCGCATTTGTAATCTCTCATTCCGAAAAGCGTATTAGTGTTTCGCTAAACTCGGCAAGGATCTTAAAAAACACAAAAAAGCGGGGTGCGATCGATTACTCGACCGCACCCCGCTGGTTGAGGGGGCGGTTTTAGGATTTGTGCGCCAACACGAGCGACCAGCTCTCGTCTTCGCCCTGACGCGTGAGTTCCCAATCGGTGGTACTTCCGTTGTTGTAGGTAATGGCGGCCCCGGTAAGGTCGAGCAAGTCCTCGCCGCGACTGCCGTTGACCGAAACGAGAGTCCAGCTCTTCGAGGTGTCGGTGGTGTCAAACGTCAAAGCAATAGCGTCGCCGTTAAAGTTGTTCGACGAATTGCCTTTCCACGTCATCAATGCGCCACTCTCATTGCCAAGATCGAAATTCCATGTCGAAGTTGCCGCTCCAATCATCTGGAATTCCTGTGCGACCGCAGTAGCTCCCTTGACTTCCACCTTGCCGAAACCGGCAAGGCCGCTAAACGAACCGGAGAAGTCATCCAGGGTAATGGTGCAGCTGGCACCCTCGCCGTTGATGAACTTCTTCACACTCGCGGTATCGCAGAGGGTTACTTGCGCCGCTCCGGTGATAGTCGAGGCGTGACTTGACTGCAAGCCGCCAGTCAAGAGCGATGAAATCTTTGTCGCTCCGGAAATCGTGATGTTGACATTTTCAACCGTGGAAACGGTGTTGACTCCAAGCGCAATACCGCCGCCGTAAACCACGCCGTGGTCGCCTCCCGTGATCGTTATATTGGCCGTATCGACATGGCCGGTCGCCTGATTCTGCGCCCAGACTCCGCCATAGACATAATAGACCGATCCAGAGGTTATGTCGGCGGTGGTCGTGGTTATATTGAGCGTGGCGTCGGTGCCGGCGATACCGCCCGCCACCAAACCGCGGCCATTGGTCACGGTACCGGACTGAATGCCGCCATCCCAGTTCACCGCGACATCGGTCACGTTGAGCGTGCCGCCATTGATGACAAAGCCAGCGCCAAACACAAAGCTGTTGCCGCCGATCATCGCGCCGGATGAAACATTGACTGTAACATCGCCGCCCGACACCACCGCGCCGGAAGTGACCCGGTTGCCGCCAAAGGCCGAACCGGTGAGCTGACCCGCGATATTTAGCGTGGTTGTGCCCAAGACGTTGGCACCGTTTCCAGAGGTAAGATTGGCTCCGCCATAGACAGTGCCCACCGTGCCGCCCGCGACAACATCGACCGTCGTCGCGTTGGTATTGAAGCTCTGGCCGCCGCCGTAAACAAAATTCGCGCTGCCTCCGGTGACTTTGACTTCCAGCTCCGCCGCGATGACCGCTCCGGCCGATCCGCCGCCGCAAACCGCTTTGCTGGCCGCCGCTCCGTTATAGCAGAGAATGACCCGGTCAGCGGTCGCCGCGTTGCCCTTGGCCGCAAAAAATGCGTCGTTGACATCGATATAAGTGTTACTCAAAGCTCCGGCATAGGTATTGACGCCGTCATCGGTGGCGATTTTAACCAATTCGGAGTTTTTCGTTATCATCTTGGTGCAATAATCGGTCGACGCGCCAACTGTTACCGCAAGATTGATCCGGTCAAGGACATAAACGGTGTATCCGCTGAAATATTTGTCATCGATCAGCGCATTGCCATTAATGGTGTAGGTTAACGCCGTGCCGATACCAAAGTCATAGTTGGAGGTGGTCACGAGGTTAAGCGCGGCAATGGTGCCGCTTCCAGAGACATCAACCAGGCCGCCGGAGTGAACGGTGGTAACTCCGCTTGCCGTGCCGCCGCCGGATTCAAACCGCAGAAGGCCGCCATAGGAGACCACGGTGTCGATAACGGTCGCGCCGCTGCGAACATTCATTCGGCCTTGAGTGCCGCTGACCATGGCGATCGCCGTACCGCTTAACACCGCGCCGGAAACCACACCGCCGTTTAGATTGGCAAGGCCGTTATATAATGCGAGACCGGAAACTCGCGCGCCGGAAGAGGTGTTCAAAATGCCGTTTCCACTGATATTTATGGATGAAACGACTCCGCCGCTTAAAACCGACACAGTACCGCCGGAGGAAACGTCAACACCGTATGCCTGACCGCCGTTGCGCACGCCCATGGTGCCGCCCTTTACATTAGCGCCGGAAGCCACGCCGCCCGACAGTTCAACGCTTCCGACTGCGAATGTGCCGCCGGAAAGGGTGGTGTTATAAACCGTACCTCCGCTGGCGACCTCCGCCCGTCCGCCGGCCACCAAAAGCCCCGAAAGCATGGCTCCGGAGGAAACTAAAGCCGAACCGTCGGTAAATGCCGAGACATTATAAGCCGTGCCGCCGCGGCTTACCGTCGCCGTACCGCCGGATATAACCACGCCTGAAGCGATACCGGTATTATCTACTTTCAAAGTACCGCCGCTCAATATGGCAGTAAAAATAGTGCCGCTGTTTCCGACCACCGCCGATGCTCCGTTTTTTACGGTAACCCCGGAAGCCTTGGCGCCGGTATTAAGCCAGACGCTGGCACTGCTGTTTACAAGTGTAATATTTGTACCGCTGCCATACAGTCCGATGTTGGCCTTGCTTGCGGTGAGGGTGTCAACCAAGCCATAAAAGTTAAAATTGGTATTGTTGTTGGAGTCTCCAGTGATGTCCACATTGCGAAACTCGGTCCAGCCCTGCTGTGCCACCTGCATCACGCCGCCGGCCGAGATCTTAAGTCCGGAAACATAGCAACCGGTGGAAACCACGATCTTGCCTCCGGCTGACACATTGACGCCGTATGCGCTGCCTTTGTCGCCAAAACTCAAAGTACCGGCGATAATATCAACCACAAAAGCCCGACCGCCGCTCTGTATACTCATGGCTCCGGCGGTCAGCGAAACCCCGGAGGCCACGCCGCCGGAGGTGCCGGTACTTCCGACAAACACACTGCCGCCGGTGATTCTTGTATTATAAGCGGTGCCGCCGCTCCAGACAAGCAGTCGGTTGTTGTTGGTTACTTGTGCGCCGCTAACAGTCACTGTACCGCCGCTTGGGATAATTGTATCAGCCATAATTTTCTCCTTGAATAGTTGTAAAGTGATGGTTCTTTACTTCGAAAAAAACAAATAACGAATCCTTCTTTAAAAAGTTAAACTAATCGACTATTTATAATCGACTATGCCATGACCGACCGGATTAAACTCCGGCAGCATCATCACAAATCCAATAGTGATAATAGCTATCACAGCTAAAAACTCTATTGGTGTGTATATTCATTCTCCTGTCTTTTCATTATCCAATCCTTAATTAATTTTTTAATCGGTACTTTTCAATAATATATTCTTTGTTATTGTCCCAAATTTTGTGAAACACACTTGTAATTTCCAACGCCGATGACGACGTTGCCGAGAATTTCCATGCGTTTTTGCCAGTAGTCCTCCCATGCTCCGGCGTTTGCAAACCGTTTCAATA
>JAQVVK010000243.1 GCA_028698975.1 Victivallaceae bacterium | reverse complement strand
CTCCGACGGCCCGAAACTGCTGATCGAGGTAACTTCATTTGAGATGAACTGCCTGCGGGCGACGCTGGTCGTGGCCATGGGGCTGGTGATTCTCGCCGGGCTGGGATGTGCTTTCGGTGGATTCATGTCGCTCCCGACGGCGATCTTTACGGCGGTGTCTTATCTGCTTTTCGGCAGTCTGTCAACCTATATTTTGGGGCAGAGTTACATCGCCGGAGCCGGCGATCTTGTTTCGCGTTATATTTCGGCCGGGCTGCTCAAAATAGTCATACCGCTTCAGGTGTTTGACGTGACGGCGCGGGTGTCGGACGGCGAACTGGTCGAATTCAGTTACATGGGCGAACTCCTTTACCTTTACGCGCCCCGCGCGCTCGTGCTTTTTGCGCTGGGCATTTGGTTGTACCGCAAACGCGAACTCGGACTGGTGGGAAGAAGATGAACCGTACCCGATCAATTACACTTTACGCGCTGTTGGCGGCGGTCACGATCGCTTTGCTTATAGGAGTGCGCGGCGTCGGCGGGGCACTTGACCGTCAGGTCGCCGAACACAATCTGCGCTTTACCGGCCAAGTCGAAAACGCTTCTCCGGTCGTGTCGTTTACGACGATTGCGCTCGGCAGTTTTCGCGGACTGGTGGCCGATCTGCTTTGGATGCGGGCCGGGGCTTTGCAGGACGAGGGCAATTATTTTGAAATGGTGCAGCTGGCTCGCTGGATAACCGACCTGCAGCCGACGTTTTCGGGGGCGACCGCCTATCTTGCGTGGAACATGGCGTACAATATTTCGGTGACCTGTTCTTCGTTTGAGGATCGCTGGCGCTGGGTCAACGAGGGGATCAAGCTGATCCGTGATCAGGCTATCGCGTATAACCCGGAAGACCCGGTGCTGTACAAGGAGTTGAGCTGGATTTTTCAGCACAAACTCGGCAATATTATGGATGACGCCAATCTGTATTATAAGAACCAGCTGGCGATACAGCTCGACCGGCAGGTCGGGGACAACCCGGATTGGACCGCCTTGGCGGCCGCTCCCGCCAGCGAAAAGGCGTTCATGGCGGCTTATCCGGCCGATCATGAACTCTGGAAACTGGGGTATTCCGATTACAAACTTCTGACGGCGGCGTTCGATCAGGCGGCTTCGCCGGCTCCTCCGGCCAACTTCGCGCCGGGGCGTGTCGAACTTAAGCAGCAGCTCACCAATTACTTCCGCGCCGAAAAACTGCGGCGCACCCTGAAACTTGATCCGGCTCGCATCGTGTCGCTCAACGCCAGATACGGCGCGCTCGACTGGCGGGTCCCGGAGTCGCAGGCGATTTACTGGGCGTCGCTCGGTCTCGAACGGGTGCCGGGGCATACCGACATATCCTGTTCGCGCATTATCACTCAGGCTTTGCAGGATTGTTTCCGGGCGGGGCGGATCCTTATGCTCGACGGAAGCGATTTCGCGTCGATCATGGTGGTGCCCAACGTCAACGTGGTCGATGCGGCGTATCAGGCGTATATCGACGCTCAAAAAGAGTATGACCCGGAGTCGTTTAACTCAAGTTTCCGCAGTGCCAGAATCAATTTCACCAAAGACGCGGTGGTAAAACTCTATATTTTCGGCAAGTTCACGAAGGCCGAAGAATACTATCGCAAACTGGCCTCCGAAGACGGCCCGCAGCCCGGCGGCGGCTCGGTGGAGGGGTTTGTGATGCACGAATTCGGCATGACGATAAAGGACGCCACCGTCGAATCGGCCAGCAGCATTGTGGTCGGTCTGATAAACCAGAGCATAATCTACATGCTCTATCACGATCAGGACGCGGCGGTGGCCAACGAGCGGCTGGCCCGCTATGTCCACACCCGGTACAGCAGTGACATGGGCAATACCGCCCGTACCCGGCTGCCGTCATACGCTGAAATGAAAAAAGGGGTGGTGACATCGATCATCGCCAATTTTGAAAAGAGCGGCCGCGCCCAGTTGGCCGCCCGGCTGAAAGCGATGCTCGGCGAAGAACAGCTTTCGCTGGAGGCGGAGAAGCAGCGGCAGGGTGTTGCGGAGGAAGGAGAGACCAAATGAGTGTATGGCGCATGGTATGGGCGGCGTTGATGGTCGTGTCGGCCGTTTTTCTGACTGGCTGCGTCTCTTATGATTACGTCGGCCGGCAATTTGAACCGCTGCCGGAAGATGCGGAGATCGTCTACTACAACGACCGCTCCGATGTGCCGCAGGGCAAATACGGTGTGATGGGGCGCATTACCATGACCGGACCGGATAACTTTGACGCCTATGACATAAAAGATGAACTTCTGGCCAAGGCTCGCGACTACGGAGCCAATGCGGTTTGTGTCATGAGCGTGAAAACCGTCAAGGTCGGCACCTATGAGATCAGCAACGATGGTTTCAGCGGACCGGTCAACCCGTACAACCCGGCCAACGTCAATCCGGATGGTTCGCCCATTCAGGTCGATTCTTTCGGCCGCGAGGTGCGGCTGGGCGGCGAGACCCGCTTTCGCTATGAAGTGAGGGTGGCCGCTATTTTT
>JAQVVK010000242.1 GCA_028698975.1 Victivallaceae bacterium | reverse complement strand
GACCATGGATCCTGAGGCGGCGGCCATGGATCCGGAGGCACGGGCGGCATAGTTCCCGGCGGAGGTGATAAGCCGGATCAATTCATCAAAATCGTAAATGCCGTCGGGGTCGACTTTGACGCATCGAGCCAATCGTGCGCGGTCTTCCTGGGTAAGCCTTGCGAGGTGGTCCAAAGCGGCGTTGAGAGTTTCGGCGTCGAGGCGTCCGGCGTTGGCAAAGCAGGTTTCCTGACTGGCGGGGGAGTTGCGTTCTATCCAAACCCGTGCGCCGGAGACGGGCGGATCAATGAATTTGACAAACCCCGACGAAACATAGAAATCGGTTCCGGGCAGACGTGCGATAAATCCATGGTCGGCGGGGTTTTTGACAGAAACCGCGATATATTCGGGTTGATTTACGGTAAATCCGATGGTAAAACCGGTGGTTTCGCCGTCGGCGATGCGGATAACGGAGGGGGTTTCCTGATTTACGCTCATGATTATTTTCTCCTTTTGCGGGTTGTTTTGCGTTTCTTTTGGGTCGTCTCGTCAAATGATTTGGTGACGTCGTAGAGGCGCAACAGTTCTCTGATGAGGGCGGCGCCGGCCGCGCCGGATGCGGAGATGGCGGCGGCGGCGGGAGCGATGGCGGAGAGCGGCACGGCGAGTTCTCCCGCTGCTTTGGCTCCGGCGAGGTAATCGCGGGTTTGGAGCGCACGTTTGCGGGTGGCGAGCGATGCGATCTTGGCGGTGGCGCGTCCGGCTTCGTCAAGCATGGGCAATGCGGAGATGGAAATGTTAAACGCGGCGATGCCGGCGGACTTTTTGCCGCGCATGACACTGATCAGGTTTTCCGCTATGGCGGGCATGACTTTTCCCATGATAAGCCATCCCTCAAATGGACCGGCCAGCATAGCCGTGAGGAAATCCTCCCAGTCATATTCGTCAAAATCCTTGCCATGGCTCAAAAACTGGGCGATCATGGTCATGGCGACGGGGGCGATGACGTGGTTGGTGATGATTTGCCGCACCATGCGTTCGCGGGCTTCGGCGCGGCGTTCTCCGGTTCCCGTGGCAAGGCCGTTAAGGGTTTGCAGTTCGAGGTTCATCACCTGTACCGGGTTGGTAAGAAAGGTGGTGAGATACCGCCATATTTTGGCGTCGGCCTGAAAACGGTTTTGGTCTTTGAGATATCCCGACTGCTGGGTCTCGTCGATAGCGCGAAACATTTTTTGCATGGCCTGGTCCCAGGCCTGGGCGTCCGGGGTGCCGCGTTTCAGCAGTTGTTTGTAATGGTACTTAAACACGGCGTATCCTCCGGTGACGGAGGCGAACTTGTCGGCGAGGCGGGTCGGCAGAGTGCCGATATCGATGATCCGGTTGGCGACGGGCGAGTATCTTGCGATGTTGCGGGCGGGGTTGAGTAAATAAGCAAGGTTGGGGTCGAGTCCGCCGGCCAGGCGATCTTTGAAATAGTCGGCGTATTCGGTTTGAATGCTTTGGCGGAATCGTTTAGCCAGATCGCTTCCGGAGAAGAAATCGGCGACGCCAGAGACATACGCTCCGCCGGGGATGGTGTTGATGAAGTTGACTGATCCGGCGATCTGTTTAGCGACGGATGACAGGTTAGCCATAATTTTGGCGGGCGTCCAAACCTTAAAAAGCCGGGAGATGAGTTCCGCGCCGCGGGCGGTATCGGTACCGCCTCTGGCGATGGTCTTAATGCGGTCGCAAATTTCGTTGTAAACGTCGTCGCCGCAGGTGCGTCTGATAACAGCGGCGAGTTCCGGATTTTTCAGAACGGCGCGAAAATCCCGTACTGGTTCGGCAAATTCGAGATAGTGTGCGCTTTGGATTTGGTTTGAGGTAAATGCGCCGATAGCGGAGGCGGTGGGGTCGGGTGCGGCGAGGTGAAATTTGCGTGCGATGAGAAATCCGGGAGCGACCGATAGATTGCCGTAGCTTTCTCCTAACATGGGGTCGGCGTACAATCCGGCGGCTTGCTCGTACGATGTCGGGAAATAGTTGACAATCGGCGGCAGTCCCGCGCCGAACTGGTTGCGCATGGCGCGATCGATTTCCGGGCTGCCTTCGGCGATGGCTTCGCGGAGCAGATAGGCGAATTTGACAAAACCGGGTCCGAGAAAATTTTTGATCTGGTCGATGGTTTCCTCGGTGTATCCGTTCCACTCCATGCCGGCGCGTACGTCGGGTTGTTCCCATGCGAGCAGGAGTTTCATGGCCTGATCGCGAGAGAGGACAAGTTCGGTCTTTACGGAGGTCTCTTTGCCTTCCGGGGCGATGATTGCGACGCGTGCGGATTTGCGTTCTTTTTCGAGCAGTTTTTCCATTTGTGCGTTTTCGTTGTCGGATCCGAAAAGGTGGCATGATGGTTTAAGTCCGGCGTCTAAATCGGCGAGTTGACGGCGGAGAAACTCGGCGGCATAGCTTTGGAGATTCTTTTCACCGGCGTCGAATTTGGCGAGAGCTTCGCGGGCGTGATCGCACGTTATGTAGGTAAAAACGGCTTTTCGCTTGGTTCCCTTGATTTCCG
>JAQVVK010000241.1 GCA_028698975.1 Victivallaceae bacterium | reverse complement strand
GTCAAACAGGTGCTTGCGCCGTTGCGCGATTCGTCGATACCGGTGATCTATCTACCCGGAAATCACGACTGCTATGTAAAAAGGCCCAAGTGCGTGACGGCCATGCGCGAAATGGTCGAGTGGCTGACCCGGGGCGCATATCAATTTGACGGACTTCCCATCAAATTGGAATATGCCGGGGTGGAGTTTATACTGCTCAACTGCAGCCGCCCGTCAAATCTGCTCTGTTCGTGGGGATTTGTGACCCGCAAAGACGCCGACCATGTGGCGGAGCTGGTTTCCACGCCGCGCAAAGGCCCCCGGGTGCTGGTCTCGCATTATCCGATGTTTGAAGCGCATCCGTGGCTGCGCATGCGTCACCGCCTGTTCGGTCAGGAAAAGATCCTTGAATTGCTTAGATCAGGATTGATCGACCTCTCGCTGTGCGGTCATGTGCATCGCCCGTCGCTTAAAACCGACGAGCTGGGCCACGGCGAATGCTGTGCCGGGTCGGTGACGATGAACGGTTCGTTCAAGGAGATCGATTGCGACACCTCCAATAGCCGGTTTACCTTCCGCACGGTCAATATCTGAAACGCACTTATTTTGCCTTGATCCGAAACGACAGCACCCGGCGGATCTCGCGCGGTTCGGCCGCACCCAGCAACGCATTTATTGCGACATAGGCAAAGGTAAACGCCGCAAGCATGGTAAGAAAGGCCGGGAATTCCCCGACATAACGAAATGTCAGCACCGCACGCAGTTGCGGGTAGGCCAGCGTACTCATGCCCCAGCCGATCAATCCGGCGACCGCGGTGCAGCGGATCGTCACCCACGCAATGCCGCTGCCGTGGAGATCAAACCCCTCTTTGCGCAACCTGCGCAGCAGTATTTCGTTGTTGACCAGCGAACCGATCACGGTCGCCAGCGCAATTCCCCCCTGCTTCAGCGGCCACATCAGTATCAGATTGAGGCAGATATTGACCGCAATGGCGATCAACGATGAATAAAACGGGAATTTCATGTCCTTGCGCGAATAAAACATCGGCAGGATCACCTTGATCGAACAGAAAAGCGGTATGCCCGCTCCGTAAAAAATCGCCACATAGCGGGTCGCTTCCAAATCGCTCTCGGTGTAGTTTCCGCCGAGACAGAGCATCGAAATGATCGGCCTCCAAAAGAACATCACCGTCACCGCCATCGGCACGCAGACAAAGATCACGTGGCGGCGGCTGAAATAAAGGTCGTCGCTCATGGAGCCGAGTTCGCCATTGGCCGCCGAACGCGCCATGCTTGCCATCAGCACCCCGCCAAGCGAAATCGCAAAAATGCCGATCGGCAGATCGATGATGCGATCGACGTTGGTCAACGCCGGCACCGCCTGCGGGCCGACGCAGATCGCCAGCAGCCGGTCAGCCAAAAAACTCAACTGCAAAGCCGACGCGCCGAGAATGCCGGGCAGCACGAGCTTCCAAAGCTGGCGAAGCACGGTATTGTTGTGAAACATGCCATGGCTGAACATCGGGAAACGACCGTATTTCCACAACAGGAGCAGCATAAACGCCAACTGAACCGCGCCGGAGGCCAGCACCAGATAAGAGAGCATATTGAGAAACGGCCCGAGTTCCTGACCGCTCACGCCGTGCCAATAGCCCCAGGCGAGACCGGAAATTAGGAAAAAATTGAGCAGCAGCGCCCCCAGTGCCGGCAGCACGAATTGTTTGCAGGTGTTGAGCACTGCGCCGATCGCGCCGACCAGACAGATAAAGAAAGCGTAGGGCATAAGAAGCGGAAGCAGGCCGAAGACCATGCGAAACCGGTTCAACGTGCCGTCGGTGGCAAATTCGCCGGCCCAGTCGGAACCGGCCATTTTTCCCAGCACCACGGAAACCGCCGAAACGATCACGACGATTATCGCCAAAAGTGCGCTCAAGGCGACAAAAACAATGCCGAGATCGCGCCGCACCCGTTCGGGGCCATACTCCTTTTCCGCCTGTGAGATGGTGGGTATGAGCGCATTGCCCAACGCCCCCTCGCCCAACATGCGGCGAAACAGATTGGGTATGGCAAAAGCCAGCATCCAGGCCGAGGCAAAAGCTCCGCCCCCCAGTGCGCGCGCTTCAAACATCACGCGCACCAGCCCCAACGCCCGGCTGAGCATGGTGGCAAATGCCACGCCTAGCGAACTCTTGAGTATGCCTGTCTGCTTTTCGCTCAAAATATCTATCCTTGGTATGAATTCATTGCCGCGACCATTTCGCGCACCGCCTGCTCCATGCCGACCATAATAGCGCGGCCGACGATGCAGTGGCCGATATTGAGTTCGGATAGATATGGCACCTCGAGAATGCCTTTGATGTTTTCATAATCAATGCCGTGACCGGCATTGACCGAAAGTCCGAGGTTGTGACCATAGGCTGCGGCGTGTTTAAGCCGCGCCAGTTCGCGCTGCTGCGCCGCTCCGGTGGCGTTGGGGTATGCCCAGGTATGAAGCTCCACATAGTCGGAACCCATCTTTGACGCAGCATCAAGCTGTTTTTCCTCGGGGTCGATGAACAAACTCACCTTGATACCGGTCTCGCGCAGCCGG
>JAQVVK010000240.1 GCA_028698975.1 Victivallaceae bacterium | reverse complement strand
CTTAACCGGGAGGCGACCGAGCAGTTTTTCCGCGATAACGCTTACTTTGGTCTGGCGGCGGAGCAGGTGTTTTTCTTCACTCAGGGCACGATGCCGGCGATCGGTTATGACGGCAAACTGTTGATGGCGTCGCCGCACTCGCTGGCATTGTCGCCGGATGGTCACGGCGGTACGCTGCTGGCCTTGCGTAAATCGGGTGCGCTCGACCGTATGAAATCCGAAGGGGTGGATTATCTCTCGTATTTTCAGGTTGACAACCCGTTGGTGCATGTGGCCGATCCGTTCTTTGTCGGATTGCACGCGCTGGAAAATTCGCAGATGAGCGCGATCATGCTGGCCAAGACCAACCCGTACGAGAAGCTCGGAAATTTCTGTGTCACCGGCGCCCGCGTCGAGATCATCGAATACAGCGACCTGCCGAAAGAACTTGCCGAAAGCCGTGTTGCCGGCGGTTCGCTGCGTTTCATTGCCGGGAGTCCGGCCATTCACGTCATCAGCCGTGAATTTGTGGAGAAACTTACCGCCGACGGCGTGCTCAAGCTGCCGTGGCATCGCGCCGACAAAAAGATCGGCTGTATCGACTGCTGCGGCAACCCGGTGACGCCGACCGAACCCAACGGTGTGAAGCTGGAATCGTTTATTTTTGACGCAATGCCGCTGGCCGAGCGCACCATGCTGCTCGAAGCCGACCGCGCCATGACTTTTGCGCCGACCAAGAACGCGACCGGTGTGGACTCGGTCGAGAGCTGCCGGGCTATGTTGATCGAGCGTGACGCGCGCTATCTGGAAGCGGCCGGGGTGCGGGTGCCGCGCCGGGCCGACGGCACGGTGGATGCCAAGTTTGAACTTTCGCCACGCCGGGTGGTTGATGCGGCGGATGCCGCCGCCTATGTCGCGGCGCATAAGCTGAGTGCGATCGAGGCCGGTTCAAGTTGTGTGCTGGATTGACAAAGTGAACTCCTTTCTCAACAGAGACGAACCCATTGAGCTGACCGACCCCGAGTCGGCGCGGCAGTCAATGCTGTATGCAAAGGTGTTTTTGCTTACGGCGGTGATTCTTACGCTCTTTGGCCTTACCATGCTTTATTCGACCAGTTATGGCGTGGCCGGGCCGAAATACTTTGCTTTTCAGCTGATTTGGGCCGGCGTCGGATCGGTTGGCGGATTGGCGATGTTTGTGATCGGATTTCGCCGCATTGCGCGTTACAGCGTGCTTTGGATCATCATTTCGTTTGTACTTCTGGTCATCACCGCGCTGTGTTTTGCCCCGATCAACGGGGCCAGCCGCTGGATGCGTTTCCGTATCGGCGGATTGCAGTTGAGCTTGCAGCCGTCGGAATTTGCAAAATTGGCGGTGGCGGTCTTTGTGGCAAAATACTGTTCCGACAATATGCGGACATTTAACCTCCTGCGGCATCGGCGCGGCATTGTGCCGGTGGCGGTCGGGGCGGGCGCGGTTATCGGAGGCATTCTGCTGGGGCGCGACCTCGGTACGACGGTACTGGTGTCGGTGATGG
The DNA here is from genome assembly GCA_028698975.1 of Victivallaceae bacterium. GTDB lineage: Bacteria > Verrucomicrobiota > Lentisphaeria > Victivallales > Victivallaceae > Victivallis. Next base: position 1,058 of record JAQVVK010000240.1, on the reverse strand, counting down.
CTCTGGGCACCATGCTGGCGGCTGGTTTGTGGCTGCGCCATTTGACGCTTCCGGCGATATTTGCGGGATTGATAGGGATTTATGTGTTTTTGTTCGACCCGACGCGGTTGTCGCGGGTGACCTCGTTTACGCAGGCGGAGGTAATGCGACGCGAGCAGGGGTATCAGTTGTGGAATTCGCTCATGGCGTTTGGTTCCGGCGGGGTCAACGGTGTGGGCTTTATGGGCAGCCGGCTTAAAGCAAGTTATTTGCCCGAGGCGCACACCGACTTCATTTTGGCCATTGTCGGCGAGGAGCTGGGGTTGATCGCCATGCTTGGCGTGCTTGTCTGCTATGCCTTGTTTACTTGGAGTGCCTATAAAATAAGTGTAAATTCGAGTTCGAGGCTCGGCATGCTTACCGCTTTTGCCCTGATGCTCGGCATCTCGGTACAGGCGATCATCAATATTGCGGTGGTGACCGGTTCGGCACCGACCAAAGGCATGCCCGCGCCGTTCTTGAGCTATGGCGGCACAAATCTGGCGGCCTGTCTCACCGCGGTCGGGTTGATCTTGTCGGTGGCGGCGGATACGATCAGCCCGGGATACAATGACCGGCTGTGGCTGGCGGCAAAACGCAAGCTGTCGTTTCTGCCTCAGTTCAAAGAATATCGGGAGGAATAAAAGATATGTTGCGCAAATTGATGATCTCGTGCGGCGGCACCGGCGGGCATTTTTATCCGGGGCTGGCGGTGGCGCGAGTGTTTGCCGCGCGCGGTGGCGCGAGTCGGCTGTTGCTTTCCGGTATCCACGCCGAAGACCAGAAAAACAAGGCGGAAGCCTGCCAGACCGAGGCCGTGGCCCTGCCTAAAATGCCGCAGATAAAGAAGAACCCGCTGGGTTTTGCGCTGGGCATGTTGCGTGGTTTTTTTGCCGCACGGCGCGAATTTCACAACTTTGCTCCTGATGCTCTGCTGCTTATGGGGTCGTTTGCATCGCTGCCGGTGTGGTTGGCGGCGTTGACTTGCGGGGTGCCGGTCTATCTGCATGACGGCAACGCCAGAATCGGCAAGGCCAACC
>JAQVVK010000239.1 GCA_028698975.1 Victivallaceae bacterium | reverse complement strand
CACCATGGCGATACGCCGCGCTCCGGCGGCGATGAGTTCCGCAAAGTGGTGCGCTTTGATGCCGCCCATTACCGTAAACGGCATGCCCACCTGCGGCGCAATGCTCCGCAGCATATCCAACCCCAAAGCCGGGTATCCGACACTCTTTGTGTTTGTCGGAAATACCGGCCCGATGTTGATGTAATCCGCCCCGGCCGCCCGCCCGGCCAACGCCTCGGCCAAATTATGGGTCGAGTGCCCCACCCACAGCTCCGGGGCAATGCGTTTGGCCTCGGCCACCGGCAGATCGTCCTGCCCGAGATGCACCCCGTCGGCACCGGCGGCCAACGCCACGTCAAGCCGGTCGTCGATGATCAGCAGCACCCGGTAGCGATTGGCGATCGGCCGGCAGGCGCAAGCCAGCTCAAAGAGTTCGCGTGACGACCGCTTTTTTTCGCGCAACTGCACGATCTTAGCCCCGCCGTAAGCCACCGCTTCAAAGATTTCGACCGGCGACCGCCCCAAGGTGAATTCCGACGAGATCACCGGGTAAACGTCGGTGCGATCAAACGCGGCGGCGCGTTCGGCATGACCGGCAAAACATGACAAAATCATGATCTTCACTCTTCCTTTTTACTGAAAAATTCGCATTCGCCCATCGGATCGACTTCCCGATGATCGCGGGCGCATACACATTTGAACGGATGCGCAAGGAAATTGCCGCAATTCCGGCAGAATCTCCCGTAATCTTCGTCCGGCGCAAGATCGGCTTTCACCGTTTTCTCCACCTCGCCAAGCAGCGCGGCGAGCCGGTCGCAGGAGTCGGCGGCAACCGGTTTGACGGCCGCTTCCGACTTCGGGGGTTCGCCAAGATCGCCGCCGCAAAACGGACAAACCAAACGCACCCCGACGGCGGTCAATCCGTCGCGGACCGTCTTTTCCCGAGGCAGCGTCTTTTCACCGCAATGCGGACAAATAATACTCATATTCGCTTTCCCTCCCGGACGGATTTAGCGACGATTTGTCCCGACACCGGGTCAATCTGTCTCACCACCGCCCGATCCGCCCGCAGCGTAAGCACGGAGATTTCCGGCCAACACAAAAATCTGGCCGAAAAAGGACTGCCGCCCAGACCTCGGGTAAGATACAAATGCCAGTCGCCCAGCTCGCTGTAACCATCCGGATATGTCGGCCGAATCCCCTCCGGCTGGTAAGCCGTGCCGATCACCGGCAGCACGATCTGGCCACCGTGGCTGTGCCCGCTCACGGTGAGCGAGATCCACGTCGGAAAATCGGTCATCAGCACCGCCTGATGCAGCAGATGTATGACCGCCTCATCGGGCGGAAACTTCGGCACGATCGACCCCTGCCCCACCCGGTAGGTAAACAATCCGCACAGCCAGAACCCCCGGCCTTTGTATTCGATACGGGCGAAGTCGCGTTCCAGCAAATGCACACCGGCTCTCTTATAGATGGCTTCGGCGCGCTCCAGACCGTAGGCGTTTTCGTGATTGCCGAAAATGCCCCAAACTCCGAGCGGGGCCTTGAATCCCGCCAGAAAAGCGGTCATTTCGTCATCGGAAATATTGTCGCGAATACCGCCGCGTCCGTTCACGCTGTCGCCCAATATCACGATTATATCGGGCTTCTGCTCCGCCACGCGGGCGGCAATCCGCTTTCTCCGAAAGAAATCCTCCCACCCGGCCCGCAGATGCATGTCGCTAAGCACCACCATGCGCAGACCGTCGTGTTCGGGCTGCCAGCGTTTCGGGGTGACCTCGCAATGGATCACCTCGATCAGGTTGGGTTCCACATAGAACGACCAGAAAAAAAGTAAAATCATCACACCGCAGGCGGTTGAAGTCCACGGATAACGTTTTATAATGTTTAACAGATGTCGCATAGCATTAAGATACACCATGCAGGATCGCTTTTCAATTTTTCTGGCACGTAATTTGCTCCTATCTCTTGCGAAAGTCCGGTTAAAAAACATAAGGAGAATCAATATGAACCTCGAAAAAATGACAAACAAGACCCGCGAAGCTCTGGTCGAGGCCCGCGGCACGGCACTTGAGCTGCACCATACCGAACTCAACAATTTGCATGTGCTTCACGCCCTGATGTCGCAGCCCGAGGGTCTGGTACCGTCGGTGCTGGAAAAACTCGGCGTAAACGCCCGGCTTTTTTCCGGCAAACTCGATCAGGCGTTGAGCCAGCTTCCGAGCGTGGAGGGCACCCAGTCGCAAGACGTTTACAATTCGCGTGAATTCAGCACCCTGCTCAACGACGCGGCCCGGCAGGCCGAATCGATGCAGGACGAATACATCAGCGTGGAGCATTTGCTCTTGGCCATGCTCTCCGCCCCCGACACCCGCGCCGCCGCCCTGCTTTCCGAAGCCGGGATCGACGTCGACCGCGTGATGCAGGCTTTGCAGAGCATCCGCGGCAACCAGCGGGTGACTTCGGCCGACCCGGAGACCACGTTTGAGGCACTAAAGAAATATTCACGCGACCTCACTTTGATGGCCATGCAGGACAAACTCGACCCGGTGATCGGCCGTGACGATGAAATCCGGCGGGTGATCCAGATTCTGTCGCGCCG
>JAQVVK010000238.1 GCA_028698975.1 Victivallaceae bacterium | reverse complement strand
CTCATCCTTTATCTCTAAATCCATCCAGGAACTGATTGACGAACTTGACCGCATGAAAAGCTCCGGTGAACTACAGGCGCACATCAAACGTATTTCCGCCGCGCTGGCGGAAACGCTAAGAATTATCAAAGAACTCGCGTCATGGATTATCGCCCACCGTTCCGCCCTGGCTTCGATGGGCATGGCCGCCGCCACTGTCTTCGCCTGGCAAAAATTCAACACGCTGCTTAACTCAGTGACTTTCGGCATGAAAATGCTCGGCGCAATCGACGGCGGCAAATCATTTGCCTCGCTCCGCCAGGCCAATGACACTGTTAAACTGCTCACCGCCGATGTCGGCAACCTCTATAAGGCCGTTGGAACCCTCCGCGGCTCAATGATGCTCCTCGGAGCCGCCGCCGCGACCGCCTTTGCTGGCTGGGAAATCGGCAAAGCCCTCGCTGACCTCATTAACCTCGAAGCCAAACTGACCGACATTAAAGTCGCTATGGACTTCGTCGGCAAAAATAAAGACAACTCCTCCGGAGCTTACACCGAAACCGCAGTTAATGTGACCGGATTCCTCGCTGACATGGTGACTTTCGGCAATGCGGAAAAAATCGGCAATGCCGTTGTCGGCGGCGGTGAAGCGCTCCGCCTTGACCCCTCTGACCAGGACAAAAAGAATCTCGACCGCATGCGCGCCCGGAAGAAAGCCAACCCCGCCGCCTCCACCGTCCGGAAAAAGAACGACGCCCCCGCCGCCGCCGGAAAAGAACAGACCCAGGCCGCCGAGGAGGAAGCTCTCCGCCTTCAGGCAATGACCGCCGCCGCTGAAAGCCTCGACGAAATCGAAACCAAAAACAAAAAAGCCCTGGCCGACGTCGCCGCCGCCATGGAAAAAATCCGGCTGGAGGCCGCCAAAGACGCCATGTCCGAAAAAATCGACAAATGGCGCAAGAACATGAAGCAGTGGGGCCAGGACATCGACGATGCCACCAAAAAACTCTCTAAAATCGGCCTGACGCTCGACGAACCCGTGCTAAAGTCAAAAGAACAAATCCTGCAAAGCAAAAAAGACGACCTGCTGCGACGCAAAATTGAAGCGCACAACAAAGGCGGCAGCGTTGAATTCACCGGCGAGGAAAAAAAGCGCATCGCTGAACTCGAAGCCCTCCGCCGCCGCGCCGCCGAACAAAAAAAACAGAGCAAAGCCGCCGAAGACGCCATCGAAAACACCCAGGATCAGGCGACTGCGCAGGAACGCGGCAAGGCAGCGCAGGAACGCGCCAAAGAAACCGTCGAACTGACCAAAAAGAAAGCCACCGCTGATGAGGTCAGCCGCCGCCTGGCCGACCCGCAGGTTACTGCCGTCAGAAAACAGGCCGCCGCCGCCTCGGCGGCAACTAAAAAACAACAGGAAGCAACCAGTAGCGACGTTAATCTCCTCCGCGTGCTGGAGCAGGTTAAAGAAATCCTCAAAAAAGGCCTGCCACAGGAGACTGAATAATGCAACAAATCACGAACACCGATTATTCCGACCGCAACTGGATCCGCTCCGGCGGCGGCGTCTCCCAGGAGGAACGCGCCGCTCAACCTTCCGACTTCACCAGCGATCGCGGCTATGCTTACGCCGAGGCATTCGCCAATGACGGCGGATCCGGCGCGTTTGACATTGCCTATCCGAACTGGCAGGCTTTCGCCGATTGCTTTATCATGCGCCGCTCCGTGGTCACCATCTCCTGCCGCCAGCGCTGCCGTACCTTTACCCTGCTCGCGCGCAACATCGAAGAGTTCTGTATGACAGGCTATACCACCTTGAAAAACTTTGTCGTTGCCGACATGGTCGGCGGCGATTCCGTCCCGGACGGCAAATGGCTCAACACCGGCATGTCGTTCGATGACGAACGCCAGGGCGGCTACACCAGCGTCACTGCCAGTTACGTGCAGTACCGCGATTGGACATTGGTCAAACTTAAAGAAGACAAACTCCCGAACCCGGCAAAGGCGTAATCATGAGTAGTATTTGGCTCTCAAAATCATCCTTTGACGAACTCTGGGCGCTTACCCACAACTACCGTATCCGCATGAGCTCTAACGTCAAATCACCGGCCGTCACCGTCTCCGGCTCCGGTTCCCGCGCTTGCGTCAACATTCTCCTTCCCGCTCAGGCTAAGTCTGGATCCAGTTACAACGGCTATTTCAAATGCGTTGACGCCACCCCGGCTGAAGAGTCCGGCTCCAATGCCGCTATCCCGACCGTTGGGATTATTGATGGCTATTACACTGCCGAGGATGAAGACGCCTGGATATTCCCGGCTGGATATGCGGTGATTAATGATCAGCCGGTCGATATTGAAGCCGATACTATTGAACTCGAAGACGGCGAAAACTTTATTTATCTTGAATTTACTGTAGATGAGACTTCCGAAGATGAAGCTATTATCTCTGAACTGAAAAGCTCAACCGACAAAGCAGACATTGACCCGGAAGACGGCAAACATAAGCGGCTCATTGCCAACGTGATTGTGGTTGACAATGCCATTGAAACTATTCAACAGCAAAGCTACGGCATGATACATG
>JAQVVK010000068.1 GCA_028698975.1 Victivallaceae bacterium | reverse complement strand
GGTGCTTAAAAATTTAACCAGCCGTATGGCGGCGTTGATTTCATCCATGACGGGATCTCCCGTGGTTGTTTTGTTGTCGGGTTTATATTTTACACTCTGGAAGCGGATTTTGCAATGGAAAACATGACAGACGGCGGAAAACTTTATCTGGTTTCTACTCCGATCGGCAATCTGAAAGATATTACCCTGCGTGCGCTTGAAGTGCTTAAGTCGGTCGATCTGGTGGCCGCGGAGGATACCCGGCACACCCGCGAACTGTTGACCCATTTTGATATTCATGTGCCGCTGGAGAGTTTTCACGCTTTCAACGAACACCGCAAGACCGAGGGTCTGCTCGACCGTATCGCTTCCGGGCTTAAAGTGGCGGCGGTTTCCGACGCCGGTACTCCGTCGGTGGCCGACCCCGGCTTTTATCTGGCGCGGGCGGCGATCGGGCGCGGTATCGAGCCTGAGGTGATACCGGGGGTTTCGGCGGTGACATTTGCGGTGACCGCCTCCGGGCTGCCGGTGGACAAATTCTCGTTTTGGGCGTTCGCCCCGGTGAAATCCGGCCGCCGCCGGGCATTTTTTGAGGCGATCCGAAATTCCGGCCAGACGGTGTTCTTCTTTGAATCGCCCTATCGCATGGCCAAACTGCCGGGCGAACTGGCCGAAATAGTCGGGGCCGACGCTCAAGTGGCGATATTGCGCGAGGCGACCAAACTGCATGAGGAGGCTTTGCGCGGCACTGCCGCCGAGCTGGCCGCCCGATGTGCCGGGCGGACGTGGAAGGGCGAATTTGTGATCGGGATTCACCCGGCCTCCGCCGCGGCGGCGGGCGAAGTGGAGGGCGACGGGGCGGAGGAGGAGCGGCGATGAAATCCATACTCTTTGTCTCGGAGACCGGCGGTTTTCAGGGCGGAGTCGAGAAATTCATGTTTCAGGCCGCCGGTGCGCTGCGGTCGGGCGGGGTGCGCTGTACCGGTTTTTTCCGGCGGCGGGGCGCGGCGGTGGAGGAGTTCGGCGCGGCGTTTGACGAGATTTCGTTTGATCGTGGCGAATTGAACCATCTGGCGGCCGACGCCGACGCGGTGTGGCTTCACAAGTGTGAAAATACGCAGGATATCGACTGGCTGCCGCCGGATAAACCGCTGAGCCTTTATGTCCACGACCATGATTTTTACTGCTTCCGGCGGCACAAATACTGGCCGCTGCGCCGCATAAACTGCCAGTTGCCGTGTCACGCGGCATATTGTTTCGCCTGTGGTTCGCTTGCATCGCACCGCCGCTCGTGGCGTGATTTTGCGCGGTTGCTCGCCCGGCTTAAGAAACGCGCCGACGTGGTGATCGCCGGGTCGGATTTCATGCTTGACAATCTCCGGAGCAACGGTTTTGCCCCGGCGAAACTTGTGAAGATCGAGCCTCTGATCGAACTTGCCGCACCGGCTGGATTTCAACCCGATTACGCTTCGCGCGAACTCCTTTTTGCCGGGCAGTTCGTCAAGGGCAAGGGCGTCGATTTGTTGCTTCGCGCCTTTGCCGCTCTGCCGGATCGCGGTTCGCGGCTGATCGCGGCGGGCGACGGACCCGATTGGGAGGATTGCCGCAAGCTCGCCGCCGATCTGGGCGTGGCCGACCGGGTCGAATTTCCCGGCTTTGTCGTTGATCTGGAGCCATTTTACCGCCGGGCCGCCGCACTGATCTTTCCGTCGCGCTGGCAGGAGCCTTACGGCATGAGCGGCCCGGAAGCGATGGCGTACGGATTGCCGGTGGCCGGGTTCAGCGTCGGCGGTGTCGGCGAATGGCTTCAAGACGGAGCCAACGGCTTTGCGGTCGCGCCGGATGATGTCGCCGGATTGAGCCGGGCGATGCTGCGGCTTCTTTGCGACCGGCCGCTGGCGGCGCGGCTGGGGCGGGGCGGACGCAGCTTTGCCGACGGTTTCACGCCGGCTCGTTTTGTCGAGCGGTTTCAGGCCGCGGTATCGGGGCTGAAACCGGCTCGCGGCTTTGCTCCCCGCAACACGGTGCTCGGCATCGGTTATGACAATGTTTCAATGGCGACCGCGCTCAAACTTCTTTGCTCCGCCGCAACGGCACGCCGCCGCGTAAAGGTCGGCTTTGTCAACGCCGACTGCTTCAACAAGGGTATGACCGATCGCGCCTATCGTGAAACGCTTGGGAGGTTTGATCTGGTCTTTCCCGACGGCAGCGGCGCGGCACTGGCGGGGAAGCTTCTGCGCAAACCATTGTGCGACAACGTTAACGGCACCGATCTCTTGCCGCCCCTGCTCGAAATGTGCGAGCAAAAGGGCTTTACGGTTTTCTTTTTCGGCGGGCGGCCCGGCGTGGCGGAAACCATGCGAAGCAACTTGATGAAGAAGTATCCACGGCTTCGCACTGTCGGGGTTTTGCACGGCTATACAGCTGACGACGAAGCGGTTGGTTTGATCGCGGCGGCGCACCCTGATCTATTGCTTGTCGCCAAAGGTGCGCCGCTTCAGGAGTTCTTTATCGACCGCAATTTCGACCGGCTCGGTTGCACCGTGGCGATGGGGGTGGGCGGGTTGTTTGACTTCTTTTCGGGTCGGATCCCGCGCGCGCCGGGCTGGTTGCGCCGACTGGGGCTGGAGTGGTGTTTCCGGCTGGCAATGGAGCCGCGCCGCATGTTCCGCAGGTACGTCATCGGCAACCCGCTCTTTGTCTGGCGGGTGTTGCGTTACGGTGAAAAGGGGTAGGGCGTCATGATCTATTTGAACGGCATTCTTCTGGTGTTTTTTGAGACGCTGTTTGTGTTTGTCACGCTTGCACTGCTCTACAACCAGCGGCGGGTGATCGGCCGCGCCCCGTTCTCAATGACCTTGGGTATGCTGCTTTTGTTTTATTACCTGACCCGGGCGGCCGATTGCCGGGTGCTGTTGCCAGGCGAGTTTGATTTTGAAATATCGGGTATTGCGGTCTATATGCCGCTATTGGCCGCATTGCTGATGGTTTATATCAATGAAGGCACGCTGGAGACCCAAAGGCTCATCATCGGGTTTGCGGTGCTTTACGGACTGTATCTTTATGTCGGAGAAGTCACCCGGGTGCAGAGCAACTGGGTGGGGATCACATACAACGGCAAGGTGTCGGCCTCCGCGCTGGACGAATTGATCGCACGCAGCCGCGAGGTGGCCAATGTGCTGGCGGCGGCCAATCTGCTCGATTTCTTTGTAGCTCCGATCGTTTATTCCGGTTTGAGCGCGTTGCATTTGGCGCGTTTCTTCGGCATACTGGGCGGATTGGCGGCCGCGTTTCTGGGCGAAGTTATGGTGGTCGCCGGTATCTGCTGGCTGTTTGAACTGCCCCTTCAGGTTTTTGACGGAGGCTTGATCGCCAGACTGGCGGCGGTGTTTTTGCTGGCGTTTCTGCTGTGGGGCTATCTCGCGCTGCTGGAGAAGACGCGGCCGCTTCAACGGAGCGGCACATTGGAGTTGCTGTTTGCCTTCTTCGGAAGTTACGGCCGCTCCAAACAGCTGGAAATGAATTTACGGGAGTGGACCGAGCGTCACCGGCTGGTGCTGGAAAACGCCGGAGAATTGATCGTCACCATGACTCCGGCGGGCAAGATACTCGACGCCAATTATGCCGCCGCCCGGTTGCTGGGAGCGGCGTCGCCGGCGGAGCTTATCGGCACATTGCTGCTGCCCCGCCTGAGCATCATGCTGCCGTCGGAGTACCAGCCGGGGTCGTCTCCGGATAAGCCCCGCCGCTTCCGCTGCCTCATCGACGGGAATTCGTCGCATGCGACGGTCTGCGACTGTTCGATTTCGCCACTGGAGATCGGGCGTCGCCGTCTGCTGGTGCTGATCGGGCGCGACATAACCGAGGAGACCAAGCTGGCCGAGGCGCGCGAGAAGCTCTCCAACCACATGGCGCATGTACAGCGCATTGAGTCGCTGGGTATGTTGGCTGGCGGTATCGCGCATGACTTCAACAACTTCATTCACGCCATTCTCGGCCACGCCGACGTGATAACCATGCTTCACCACCCGACCGACCCCGACGTCAACCGGCACTTGGAGAAGATCACCGCCATTGCGGAGCAGGCGGGGCGTCTTACCAACCAGTTGCTCGGGTTCGCCCGAAAGGGTAAATATCAGGTGGTCGAGCTTTCGCTGCCGGAGGTGATCGAGGCGAGTTTGTCGCTGCTTGGCCCGCAGAAGAAGCGCGGCGTGGAGTTGTCGGTGCGTTCCGACCGCAACATAGCGGGCATTCGCGGCGACAGCGTGCAGATGCAGCAGGTCATGCTTAATTTGCTGCTCAACGCCATTGACGCCATGAGCGAAAACGCCGGCGAGAAGCGTATCCGGATCGCCGCCGCCAACGCCGAAGACGCGTCGTCGCCTTTTGCGCCGCCGCCGGAACGTGCTGGAGCGGAGCGGTCAAAATTTGTCTGTCTGGAAGTCACCGACAACGGCAGCGGCATGGACAAATCGGTGCAGGAGCACATTTTTGAACCGTTTTTCACGACCAAACCGGTCGGCTCCGGCACCGGCATGGGGCTTGCGATGGTTTACGGTACGGTATCCAACCACAACGGCTGGATACAGGTGCGTTCGGCCCCCGGCTGCGGCACCTCTTTTTATATTTATCTGCCCAAATCGCTTGAAAAAAACGGCGAAAATACTATAATCACCGATATAACGCCACCTATGGAGGAAAAAAATGAGTAAATGGCTGATGACAGTTTGCGCGCTCTTGACCGGAGTCGCTTTAAGTGCGGGTGATCTTAATGCGCGGCTTTCCGACAGCGGTATTGTCGCTTTGACCGATGCCGGTCGCGACGTGTTGTATATTGAATCATTTCGCACGGTGGACGCGGAGGGGAAAACCATCGGCAATCTTCTGGACGCGCCGGTCAAGATATTTCGGAACCGGCGTTCGGCGCGGGCCGAGTGGGCGGCCGATGAATTTACCGCTGGGATGATGCTTGAACCCGCCGGCGACGGCATGGCCAAGCTCACGCTCAATATGAAATTTCTGCGTGCCATTCCGCTGGTGAAGCGGGTCGAACTGATCTGGGCAAGTCAGGTGCGCGAGTCCGCGTTGAGCGGGTTGAGCACCGAGGGCAAGCCGCATGAGATCGAGCTGGCCTATGAGAACTGCAATCTGAAGATCGCGCTGTCCGGCAATAATGTGCCGTATGTCATCAACGATCTTCGTCCGCCGCTGCCGGTCAGAGGGTCGCGCACCGTCATGAGCTGGTCTTACGACCCGCAAAAGGTCGACCGCATCGAGTGCGCGATGACCTTTGACCTCAACAAGCGGTGAATCCTTACAGCCAGCGGTCGGCCAGATCAAGGTAATGCGCCCAGTCGGCCGCCACCTGATCGTGCGGACCGGTGCGCAATAGATAGCTTACGTCGCCCGACAGCGGAGTGTCGGGCGGCGGCGGCGTCGCCGTCGCCAGACCGCACCCTCCAAACAGGCGGTAAACTTCTCCCGCGTGATAGCAGGACAAATATTCCCCGGTCGGGTCGGCCCACTGGTCGAGCGTCGCACTGTGTACGACCACCGGCCGGGGAGCCGCCAGCGCGATCAATTCGTGCTGGTCGACGGGCAGGGTGGCCGGGTCGGCGGCATATTTGCCAAGCTCGGTCACAAACCAGTGTGAAAACGGGCTGGCGGTTATCATCGATTGCAAAGATTCCCCGAAATTGCGGCGCGATATAGCCGCTCCGCCGCAGCCGGAATCGTTGGAGCAGATCAGCCGGAAGCGGCGGTCGAGTGCGCCGCACCAGAGCGCGGTCTTGCCCAGCCGCGAGTGGCCGTGTACCGCTGCGCGGCCGGCGTCGATACCGGGCAGGCATTCGGCCAGGTCAAGCAGTCGCGACAATCCCCATGCCCACACTCCGATAGCCGAGAAGCGGGGGCGCGCCGCCGCCATTTCCGACGGCGTAAAAAAGAGGCTGAGCGCGCTGGATGGCCAGCCGTCTTCACGGTCGGGAAAGAAATCGTGGTACGACGCGGTAATGGAGGCGTAGCCGCGGGCGATGACTTCCGGGAAGATCCAGCGGCGTATCTGTGCTCCGGCCGGCATGGCATGGGCGGCGTCGCCGCCGCGCATACCGGTCGGGGCCACATCTGGTTCGGTGGTGGTGGTGTGGTTTCCGCCGAAGTTCAGACCGATGAAAACCGGGGCGGATTTGACCTGTTTCGGGGTGTAGACAAGTACGTCCACGGTGTGGCTTCGCCCGTTGTTCATGGCGAAAGTCAACCGTATCTCGCGGCGGACGGCTTGGCCGTCGAGCGCATCGCCGCGCTCGGAAAGTATTTCAAACGACACCGCGTCGGGGCGGGGCGGCACGTCGCCGTACATGACGCGCTTGAATTCGGCCAGAATTTCGGGCCGGCGAAAGTTGACCCACTCGAAAGCGTTCTTTACCGGCGTGCCGTCGGCGCGGCGCAGCGGGTTCGGCAGCGAATAGGAGGCAATACTCTTTTCATCGTAATTGGCCGCTTCATGGATTTCCGCAGATGTCGGCATGATCGATAATCTCCCGGTTTTTTTGGTGATACCTTCATAATATATACGGAGAATTCCATAAAAACAACTCAAAGTGCATAGGCGTATTGATAAATCGGCGCGGAGCGTGTAAATTATGGGAAAATCGTTTTGAGAACGGAGTATTGCATGACCGAACCGGAAAAAATCGTCTACGTCGATCGGGAAACCGGCGCGCTGGTGTCGGAAACCGTAATGGGCGACCGCGCATTGCGCTTTGCCTACGAGACCGCTCTTGGCCGCACCATGTGGCCGCTGCTCTTCGGCAGCGGGCTGGTTTCCGCGCTGATGGGAAAATATTATGACTCGAAACTTTCGCGCCGGGCGGCCGCCACGCTTTCCGCCATGCCCGGCTGCCGGGCGGACGAGGCCGAGAAACCAGTTGCGGAGTATGCTTCGTTCAATGCGTTTTTCACCCGCCGCTTGAAGCGGGGGCAGCGTTTGCCGTCAAGTGTTGACGGTGCGCCGGTAGTGCCGGCGGACGGCCGGATCACGGTTTACTCTGATCTGCGCGACGACGAACCGATCCCGGTCAAGGGTGCGCTCCGCACCGTGGCCGAGCTGTGCGGCGCACCGGCGAAAAAAGCGAATTTCGATCTGGCGGTGATCAGGCTGGCTCCGGTCGATTACCACCGTTTTCATTATCCTTGCGACTGCGTGCAGAAACTTCCGGCCCGGCGGCTGGGCGGCCGTTATCACTCGGTGAACCCGATTGCGCTGAAGCGTCGCCCCGATCTCTATGTGGAAAATGCGCGGGAGGTCACCCGACTGGTTTCCGACCGGTTCGGGGAGTTTGTCATGATCGAAGTAGGCGCGTTCGGCGTGGGTTCGATCGTGCAGACGGCAGGGGCGGGGCGGCATGCGTGTCTTGACGAAAAAGGCTACTTCAAATTCGGCGGATCGACGGTCATATTGGTGCTTCCCGCCGGAATTATGCGGTTCGACGACGATCTTGCGGCCAATTCCGCCGCCGGGCGGGAGACGCTGGTGCGCTGCGGAACTTCGCTGGCGCATCTTATATGATATGAAAACACCCGTTGTTTGAAGCGGTCTAAAACCAAAGGGAGCATAATTATGTCCGAAGTTATCATCATGCCGTGTCTTGATATGAAAGCGGGACGAGTGGTCAAAGGGGTTCACTTTGTGGACATCAACGACGCCGGCGACCCCGCCGAATGCGCTCGCGCCTACTGCGCGGCCGGAGCCGACGAGCTGGCCATGCTCGACATCTGCGCTACGGTGGAAAATCGCGGCACCCTGATCGATGTGGTCAAAAAAGTGGCGGCGGTCTGCACCGTGCCGCTTACCATTGGCGGCGGTATCGACTCGGTTGCGGCGGCGGCTGCGGTGCTCAAGGCCGGGGCGGATCACGTTTCCGTGGCCAGTGCCGGATTCCGGCGGCCCGAACTGTTGGCCGAACTGGTGCGCGAATTCGGCGCGGACAAGCTCACGGTGGCGATCGATGTTGACCGCAACCCCCGGCTGCCATCCGGTTACGAAGTTTACATCGACGGCGGCCGCACCGGTACCGGGGTTGACGCATTGGAGTGGGCGCGCCGGGTTGACTCCATGGGGGTGCCGGTGATACTGCCGACATCCAAGGCGGGCGACGGTGCGCGCACCGGTTACGATCTGCCGATCATCAAGTTGATGCACGAGGCGTGCCAGGCCAAAGTCGTGGCTTCCGGCGGGGCGGGCAAGCCGGAACACTTCTTTGAAGCGGCTCAGGCGGGGGCGACGGTGCTGCTGGCGGCCAGCGTCTTTCATTTTCACCTGATCGACATACCCGAACTCAAGGATTATCTGGCCGGCCGGGGGGTGAGTGTCCGCCGTTAAACGGCTACACTCCGGGGCGGTTGCCCCAGATGAGTTTGTGCAGTTGAAGCTGCATGCGGCCCGGTGCGCGTGAATCGATCACCCATCGGGCCAGTTCGTCGAAAGCCACTTTGCCCCAGACCGGGCTCCAAAGCAGTTTGTCGGTTTTGGCCGGGAGGTCGTATTTTTTGATGACTTCCAGCCCGAAGTCAAAATCGCGCCGCGAACTGACCACAAACTTCACCTCGTCGTCGGGAGTGAGTTCGTCGTAGTTGGCGTAAAGATTGTGCCCGGCCATGCCGGAATCGGGCAGCTTGCAGTCGAGAATGCGCTTTACCCCGTGCGGCAGTGCAGAGATCTGCAGAGATCCGTTGGTTTCCACCAGGACCTCCAGCCCGGCGGCCAGCAGAGCGGCGCAGAGCATGGGGGCGGCTGGCGAAAAAAGCGGTTCGCCGCCGGTGACTTCGACCAGACCGACCCCGGAGGAAACCGCCCACGAGGTAAGCGAGTCGATCTTTTCGGCGGAGCCGGAACTGCCGTCATGGGCGTACATGGTGTCGCAATACACACAGCGCAGATTGCAGCCGGCCAGTCTGATAAAGGCGCACACCCGCCCGGCATGGGTGGATTCGCCCTGCAAACTTACAAATTTTTCCACGACGCGAAGTTCGTTCATTGACGGAGCCGCCAGACCGGTTATTCCTCTTCGAAATAGGTGACGGCCGATGTGTCGGATTCCCCGACCCGCACGCGGTGCACCTTGATCGCTCCGCCGTTCATTTTCAGGGAAATGCGGCGGTAGATAAGTTGAGCCAGATTTTCGCTGGTCGGGTTGGTGTCGGCAAAGACCGGCAGCTCGGAGAGGTTTTTGTGGTCGAATTCGGCCAGCAGCGAATCGACTTCGCTCTTGAGTTTCTTGAAGTCAAGCGCGATGCCGATGTCGTCCAGTTTCGGTGAACGCACCGTCACCGTGATCCGATAGTTGTGTCCGTGCAGATTGCAGCAGTCGCCGCAGTATCCGCGCAGCCGGTGCGCGGCGGAAAAGGTGCGTTCGATCTCGATTTCATACATTTTATCAGGCGTTCCTCAGTGAATCTATGAGTTTTGGGCGGCTTTGCACGCCGGACATGTCCTTGACGATTTTGCCGTCCTTGAAAATAAATATTCGCGGAATGTTTTGAACTTCGTACTTTACCGCCAGATCCTTGTTGTCGTCGATGTTGACCTTGGCGATCACCGCTTCGTCGCCGATCTCGTCGGCGACCTGTTCGAGTATCTGGCCGAGCATGCGGCAGGGATTGCACCACGGAGCCCAGAAATCCACCAAAACAATGCCGGTCGAAACCGTGCTGTCAAAAGACTGCGCGTCGAGTTCCTTGATTTCAGCCATAAGCCTTCCTCCCCGTAATAGAGTCATTGTAGACTGTCGCTAATCGACAATATAACACCGCGCGGAGTAAAATCAAGACGCCGATGCGGTTAATGATTTGAAAAGTGGGGCATGTGGTGATATTTTATCGGGGTGGAGCGTTCGTTTTATACAATTTGTTTTTTTATAGAAAGCGAAAGTGGCAATGGACAAAAAAGTGAGAGTGGCGGTGTTCGGGGCGTCGGGTTATGCCGGTGAGGAATTGTTGCGTATTCTGCTGCGTCACCCCAACGCGGTGGTGACGGCCATAACTTCGCGCAAAAACGCCGGGCAGCCGGTCGAGGACGTATTTCCGCGTTTCACCGGTTCGGGGCTGACTTTCACCGCTCCTGATGTGACCGCCATCGCGGCCGAGTGTGACGCCGCCATACTTGCGCTTCCGCACGGTCTGGCCGCCGAATTCGCGGTGCCGCTCTTGCAGGCGGGGGTAAAGGTGTTTGACATCTCGGCCGACTTCCGGTTGCGCAGTATTGCCAAGTATAAGGAGTATTACAAGGTCGATCACCCCGCGCCCGAACTGCTCAAAAAAGCGGTTTACGGACTGCCCGAGATCTACCGCGAACAGCTGCGCACCGCCGATCTGGTGGCTTGCGCCAGGTGTTACCCGACCAGTTCGATACTTCCGTCGGTGCCGCTTCTGCGGGCCACGGCGGTTTCGCCCGG
>JAQVVK010000067.1 GCA_028698975.1 Victivallaceae bacterium | reverse complement strand
CCGACCCGCATGACGAGAAGATGGCCTGGAGTCCGGAGCTGGAGCGTTATTGGATGCCGGTCGATCTTTATGTCGGCGGAGCCGAGCACGCGGTGCTGCATTTGTTATACGCCCGATTCTGGCACAAGGTGCTGTTTGACATCGGCGCGGTTTCGACGCCGGAGCCGTTTCACAAGCTCATCAATCAGGGAATGATCCTCGGCGTGAGCTACAAGGATCAGCGCGGCGTGCTGGTGCCGACCGATCAGGTCGAATTCAAAAACGACAAACCGTTCCGCAAGGCCGACGGCGAAGCGTTGATCGAATTTCCGGCCAAGATGTCGAAATCCCTCCGCAACGTGGTCAACCCGGACGACGTAGTGCGCGAATACGGTGCCGACGCCATGCGCATGTACGAGATGTTCATGGGGCCTTTGGAAGCGACCAAGCCGTGGAGCACCAAAGGGGTGGAGGGGGTGTTTCGCTTCCTCAAGCGGGCGTGGCGCATGATCGACGAAGTCGGTATTTCCGACGCCGCCTGCGACGATGCGCAGCGTCGTCTGATGCACCAGACGGTCAAAAAGGTGACGCTTGACCTTGACGGATTCGATTTCAACACGGCGATCAGTCAACTGATGATCTTCCTTAATGAATTCTCGAAACTGGAAAAGGTGCCTCGCGAGGCCGCCGAAACCTTTGTGCTGCTGCTTGCGCCGTTCGCGCCGCATATCTGCGAGGAATTGTGGAGCAAGCTCGGTCACGACGGCGGTATCGCCTACGCGAAGTGGCCTGAGTGGAACGAGGAATTTCTCAAAGTCAACGAAGTCGAAATACTCGTTCAGGTCTTGGGCAAGCCCAAGGCCCGGCTGATGATGCCGGTCAACTGCGCCGAAGACAAGGCGCGGGAGATCGCCTTTGCCGATCCTGCGGTGCAATCCGCGATCTCCGGCAAAACGGTGCGCAAGGTGATCTTCGTACCGGGGCGTCTGCTCAACATCGTGGCCAACTGACAAAAAAAACGGACGGGAGAAAAATCCCGTCCGTTTTTTTAGTTCATTTTATCAGCCATGCGGGTCGCTGCAGCGAGTCGATATACGACAAGTTTTTTTCGGCTTCATCAAGCCGGTTTTCCTCCGTCAGACGGAAAAAACATTTCGCCTGATCGCAATGAGACTCGCATATAAATTGGTTGCGCAACCCCAATATGTTGCGCACCGTGGCCGGATTGTGCAATTCATCTTGCCACCCGGCCGGCTGGGAGACATTGGCGGCAAGATACGACTTGGCGGATCGGCTGCTCCAGGTTTCAAACAAGGCTTGAACTTGGTCCGGATCGTTCAGCGGACGGCTCAACTCCTCAAGATATTCAAAAAAAGCGGTCTTCTTTGCGCCTTTTAATATTTGCACCCGAGTGTCGGTAAAAGCGTATGGAAGAAGTTCAAGCGCATACGCCCCCGCCTCATCCAAAAGAAATTTGGCGAGGAATCCCAGCCGCCACACCGGCAAAACCCCCGCGTAACGCGGCGGAAAATAGAGATTTCCGGGGGAATTGATGATCGGTACATCCTTATATATCTCTATCCCCTCCGGGCAATGGGTGTGGCAGTTGAATACCGCGGCCGCCCCGGCGTCGGCAAAAGCGCGAAAAAGTTCCTGCATTCGCGGCGACGGAAATGGATTGTTTTCATGCCCGCCGTGAAGAGCCACCAGCACGAGATAGCCACTCGCATTGGCCTCCCTGACCGCCCGGAGATTGCGCAATGGATCAAGCGGAGCCACACCGGGGGTGTGCTTTCCGGCAATTCCGAATTCATTTTCCGCAAAGTTAAAAAGCGCGACACGAATCTCGCCCGCCTCAAAAAACAGCGAAGAAACGGCCTCTTGCAGGTCAACTCCGGCCCCGACCGTGCGCAACCCGGCCCGTTTAATCGCATCGCGGGTTTCCAGCACCGCCGCCGGGCCATGATCTCCAACGTGATTATTGGCCAGCAGAGCGATCGTGAATCCGGCGGCTCCGACCGCCTCAATGGTAGAGGCCGAGCAATTCAAATTGGGGCCGCTCTTGTCAATCGGATCAGGTTTTGAAGCGCACGGAGTTTCCCACTGGACAACCCCGGCATCGGCGGAGCGGACAAAGGGAGCGACCTCTTTGAATATTTCGGAAGCGCGTCCGTCGCGCACCTCGTCTTCACCCGCCCCGCGTGGACACACATCTCCGCCGAACACGACGGATGCGCGTTTTTTGCCAACCGCAGCGCGCCACATGATAATACCATTTTCAAACATGTTCTACTCCGTAAATTCAGTGAATTCATGCTTTCCCGGTTTTGAAGCGAATACAGCCCCAAAAGAAGCAATAAAAAATTTATCGGTTCAAATTATCCACAATACGGTCACCAGATATTTGAGAGCTTTTGCGATACCATTACCCGATGGCAGAAAAACCCTCAACAGACTTTGCCCGGGTTGAGAATGCCGGTCGGGTCAAACGCCTTCTTGATTCCGGCCATAAGCCCCAGCACGTCGTCGCCCAGCGATTCGCGCAGATACGGCCGCTTGACATAACCGATGCCATGCTCGCCCGACACCTGACCGCCGATTTCCCGCGCCCGCGAGTAGAGCGTTTCAAAAACCTCGCCCAAGCGTTGTTTCCAAGTTGCTTCGTCCAGCTCGTCGCGCAGAATATATATGTGCAGATTGCCGTCTCCGGCGTGACCGAAGCTGCGCACCCGCACACCGAACCGCTGCTCCAAACCGGCGGCGAATTTGATGAACTCCGCCACCTGCTTGCGCGGCACCACCACGTCGCACTCGTCCATCTCGGTAGTCGAACCCTTGATCGCTTCAAGAAACGCGCCGCGCGCTTTCCAAATCGCCTCGTTGCGCTCCGGTGTGTTGGATATAAGCACGTCAAACGCGCCGTTGTCAAGGCATATCCGGGCGACCGCGTCATACGCCGACTCGATTTCGTCGCGTGAATTACCGTCAAAAGTGAGCAGCAAATAAGCGTCCGCGCTCTTGTCGGGGTAAGGCCTCCCCAGATACTCCTCGGCGGCCAGTATGACCGACTTCTCCATAAATTCGACCGCGGTAGGTATCGCCTTAGAGCGAATGATCTTCGGCACCGTTTCAATCGCCTTGTTCAGCGTCGGAAAAGGTATCAGCAGACTGATCGCTTTTTTAGGCAGCGGCACCAGCCGCAGCGTGGCGCGGGTCACAATGCCGAGCGTGCCCTCGGAGCCGACGATCAGCTGCATGAGGTTGTAGCCGGAACTGTTTTTGACCACTTTGCCGCCCAGCTCGATCATCCGGCCGTCGGCCAGCACGACTTCCAAGCCCCGCACATAGTCGCGGGTAACGCCGTATTTCACCGCACGCATACCGCCAGCGTTGGTACTGATATTGCCGCCGATGGTGGCACTTTTTTCACCCGGATCGGGCGGGTAAAACAAACCGAGCGGCTCCACCGCCGGAGCGATCTCCATAAGCAGCACGCCGGGTTCGACCGTCAAGGTGAGGTTTTCCTCGTCGATTTCAAGTATCCGGTTCATCCCGGCCAGATCCAGCATGATCCCGCCGAGCCGGCAGACCGATCCGCCGACCAGCCCGGTGCCCTGCCCGCGCGGAGTGACCGGTATATGGTGCTCAAACGCGTATTTCATCACGCGGGAAATTTCCTGCGTATCGCGGGCGCGGATCAACAGTTCGGGGCGGTGCGGCTCGCCCGCCAGCTCGTCATGACAAAAGTCATCATGAATATCGGCCGATTCGACCACGTCGGCCGCCAGAGCGCGAATCGCGGTCACATCTTCCTGCGTCAATTTATGGTAGTCCATCAAAGCGACTCTCCCTGTTCGATTTTTTTCAGAAGCGCGGGTACGATTTCGTACAGGTCGCCGGTTATGCCGACATGCGCAATGTTGAATATGGAAGCCTCTGGATCGGTGTTGATCGCCACTATTTTCTCGGCTCCCTTCATGCCGGCGGCAAACTGCACCGAACCGGAAATACCGCAACAAATTATCAGCTTGGGAGCGACGGTACGCCCGGAAAGCCCGATTTGCCGCTTGTGGTCGAGCCAGCCCGCCTCAATAAGACAACGGGTGCCGGCCACCTGCGCATGAAGCGCGTCGGCAAGTTTCCTGATCAATGCCATATCCTCCTGCCTCTTTACACCGCGACCGGCGGCGACGATAACTTCGGCCTCCTCGATACCGATCTCTTCCGGCTTGTTCTCAAGATCGATGATCTCGATTCCGGAGGCCAGTTTTTCGGGAGGCAGAGTACGTTTTTCAATCCGGCCGCCGGGGTTTTGCAGCATTTCCGGCAGCGGGAAAATCTTATAACGCACCGAGGCAAACTGCGGCCGGTGATTGGGCGTATTTATGTGCGCCATAATGTTGCCGCCGAAAGCCGGGCGGATTTGTTCAAGATCGGTGTTTTCCTTGATGTCGAGCACCGTGCAATCGGCGGTAAGACCGGTGCGGAAACGCGCCGCCGCCCGCGGTGCAAGCGTGCGCCCCGACGGGGTGCCGCCGACCAACACGGCGGCCGGCTTAACGGCATTGATAAAATCTTCCAACGCAGCGGTATATGGCTCGATACGGAAAAATTCAAGCGCGGGGTCGTCGTAGGCATAGACCGCATCCGCGCCGTAACGGCGCAGCGTTTCGGCGGCTTCGTCGATCTTGTACCCGGCCACCCACGCATAAACCGGCTGTTTTATTTTCGCGGCCAACTGGCGCGCCTTGCCCAGCAGCTCCAGCGAAACCGGGTGAACCCGTCCCGCCGAAATCTCGGCGGCAACGGCAATGCCGCGCCATTTGGATTTATCTATCTTGGGTTGTTCGACTTCCACAAATCCGAAAACTTCCGGAGCTTTCCTGGTGCAGATGCGGCACATCTTGCAACCGGCATTTAGTCCGAGCGAACCATCTTTTTCTTCCTGAATGGCGTGAAACGGACAAATCGCGATAAGTTCTTTTTTACGCTCCGGCGAAAGCCCCGCCGACCTGACGACTATCTTGCCCATTTTACCCTATCCTCTGCAAAAACTTACGGTCGGCCAAAAAGTGATACAAGCGGTCGGCCAATGAAGTGCCGTCCCCCTCCCAATGCTCGTGCCCGGTATCGGCCTCCGGCGGGAAAATCCGCACGACCCGCGTGGGCGAACCACTTTGGCCGTAATGACTTTCGTCGCCGTCTGCCATGTCTTTCAACGCCAGTACGGTAATCGGCTTCCCCGCGGTGGCGAGCTTGCGCTTGTATGATGGCAGACGCGGCTCGCCCACCGCCTTTTCCACCGCTATCAGGGCGGGGAAAGGCAGACGCAACGTCATGCGCTGCAAAGGCAAATCGCAAGTAACGGTCAATCCGGCCGGGGTGACACCGTCAATCGACGTCACTGAAGCGGCATGGGTAATGCCGAGAAACTCCGCCACTTCGGAGCCGACCTGAGCGGTATCTCCGTCGGTGGTCTGCCGCCCGGTCACCACCAGATCAAAAGGCCCCTGTGCGGTAATCGCCTGACTGATGGCGTAACTGGTGGCCAAAACATCGGCCCCGCCGAATTTACGGTCTGAAATAAGCACCGCCGCGTCAACCCCCATCATATAGGCTTCGCGCAGAATATCTTCGGCCTGCGGCGGCCCCATGGTAAAGGCGGTCAATTCGGCACCCAGTTTTTCTTTGAGCCGAAGCGCGGTTTCCAATGCATAGAGGTCATACGGATTGAGTTTCGACTCTACTCCATCGCGTTTTAGCGTACCGGTCACCGGATCGACTTCGACCGCGGTGGTGCCCGGCACCTGTTTGATGCAAACAGCTATTTTCATTATTTCTCCATGGGTTGGATTTTTTCAACAATAACCGAAACCCCGTCCGGTATCACCGCGACGCGGGCGGACTTTCCGACCAGACGGGTGGCTTCGCCGAGAGCTTCAGCAAGCGTGGACGCGGCATGCAAATGCATTTCATTTAACATTTTATGCGAACATTCACGCGTTACAACTATCACCGTATGGTGTTCAAGGATCCGCGCCAGAATCTGAAACTCCCACTGATCCGGCTCGGTACGGTCACGCGGCACGGCGGCCACACGGTCAAGCAGTTCGCGCGGCGTGGCCGCTTCGGCCAAGTTGCGGTAAAACGCCTCCCCGCCGTGGCCGTCATTACAGGCGGCGCATATCACAATGACCCCACCGGGGCGGCAGGCGGCTTCGGCGGCGGTCATGCCTTTGACCGCCTGATAGACGTTTTGGTCGAGCGGATAACCGCCGTTGCCTGTGACGACGATGTCCGATGCCGGCACGCTGATGCCGCATAACGAACGCAAGTATGCACACCCCGACTCATGCGCCTTTTGCCGCTCTCCGGCAAAAGCCCTGACGATACGCTTTTCGCCGTCGATCACGACATTGACGATAAAAGCAAGGTTGGCTTTTTCGGCGGCAAAGAGCATATCGCGGTGGATTGGGTTTTTTTCGAGCACGCCGGTACGGGCAAACGGACTTCGAATGAACTCCGAGCAGTGGTTGGCCAGCACGGTGCGCCGGGCGGCCACGCCGGGAAGTACGCTTTTGCGCCCGCCCGAGAAACCGGCAAAGAAGTGCGGCTCGATAAATCCCTCGGCCACCAGCAGTTCGGTTTCGGCAGCCAGTCGGTTAACGATCAACTCGCCGCCCGACGGCAGCACGCCGAGCTTGACCAGCATCGACTGATCGGCTCCGTCATGTATGACGATTTTTTCGCGGAGTACGATCTCCTCGCCCAGTTTGGCCACCAACTCCTCACGGGTGGTCGGCCGGTGAAAACCGGTCGCGACTAAAATGGTGATTTCGATATTCGGATTTCCACGGCGGAGCCGTTCCAGTATCTGCGGCATGATAATGCGGCTGGGTACCGGGCGGGTATGGTCGCTGGTGATGATTACCGCGTTGCGTTTGCCGCAAGCAAGTTGCTCCAGAGGCGGGGCGCCGATCGGCGCGTCGAGAGCATCTCTCACGCAGGCGGAGGGGTCGGGCGCAGGTTCCGGGAGTTGCGATCGATAAACGCCGTTAAGGCGACAAGCCGGCAGCAAAGCGGTTTCGCAGCCGTGTCCGCAAGGCACGGAGACTTCAACCAGATCATCCATTTCCATTTCGTCCGTGGTAAAATATTTTGAAAAAAATTGTACACATTATTAACCGGCGTTTTCATAACACCGGTTCTTGCAATATTGTACAACTTCAAGCAGGAAAATACAAGCTTATAACGCTTACTAATCGTCATTTTTATTCTTCCGATGATAAAAAAAACGCCGCGTATGCGGGCGTGGTTTGGTGGACGTTACCACCTTTTACGGAGAATATGCGTCAACCGGTTATTAACATCATCAAAGTCTATCTTTGACTCATACGGCACATTATCAGGATATACAAATGATGTCTGCCACGCATTTATTGAGATGTCATGCAACCACCGCCGTAGCAGCTGCTCGGACATGCCTCGGTTGGCGGCAGCTCGCAGCAAGTGCTGATATTCCTCGCGCACCGAGGTGTTGAACGTTAGCGGATCGTCTGAATTAATAGACACACTGACACACCCGCTATGCTCACACCCGGGCGGATAAAGGTTGAATATCGGGTGATCGCAATAATCGTCTATGTCTCCAATCAGCCGATTTGATGAGGGGCATACTTCAACGGATATACCATGGTTGGCCACCCAGCGACGCATTCGCGATTGCAGCTCGGTTACCCGTTTTACATATTCCTCGTCTATGGTCACGGCCACGCCACCCAAACGGTTCTCAAGATTCCAAATCGCAACACAGTGCAATTGGAGATAGAGCAAACGCTCTGGCGGCGTCAAACTGTTTATCACGCAACCTTTCGCGCGGCAATAACGGTTGACATGCCATTCCCCTTTGAAATCACGCTTCATCACCCCGAACTTTTCCCATAGACCATAACCCCATGAATCCGGATCACACTGGTATTTAAGCCGATATGCTTCATAAAAATTGATGGGTAAAAACATGTTTGCATCGCTGTATCGCTGACTGTCGGAAAAATCCCGTTCTATTTGTATTTTGTGCTTTTTGCAGGATGTTTTTTCGGCATAAAGCTTTATTCTCATCGCAGAAACCAGCTCATGAAGCTGATCGCGCGCCTCAAGCAGGCGGCAATATCCTTCGCCGACTTCCTCCTGCCGATAAAAGTATATTTCCCAGCAAAGATCCTCCAAGTATTCATTTAACGGCACAACCACCCGATTATGAGAAGATGCCCACTGGGCAATATCGATTCCGAGGGCAACGCCGTGTCCGATACGGTCGCCGGACTCCATGCCGAAAAAGTGAATTGCTTCGAAAATATTGCGTAATCCGCTAACCGGGTGCGCAAACTCCTCGCCGGCGTGAGCCGTCATACGGGGGGGCATAAATTCACCGCGCGAAACAGACGATTCAAAACGGTCAGCTCTCATCTGATATCTAAACTCCCGGTATAACGGAGCAATTACCCACGACGGAACCGAGCGTTCACGGTTGGCCACATCAAGACCGCGATAAAAGAATGTCAATTCCGGACAGGCGCGAAATACCTTGAGCATGAGTCGGAGCATACGCCAGTTTTCAAATAAATAATCTTGATAACGTATTTGCTGATTAAAAGGATCGTCACCTTCTACCGGATAATTATGGGGGACTGTCTTTTTCCCACCAGAAATACGCCGGTTGAGCCACCCCTTGGCAAAATGGATAGAAAAACCGATAGCCGGGCCCTGATATTTCGCCGCAGGTCCCTGTTTTATGAGGTCTTGATAGTTTCTCAGATCCCAAAGGATCATTCGGTGCCAATCCGCAAAACTGTCTTGCGGGCCGACACGAAATTCCAGCTTGCCAAGCCGATCCGGACTGCCCATGTTCTTAACGGCCAACTCAATGCGCCGAATACTGAATTCACGTCTGCGCCTGCTGAGTTTTATCCGACGGAATACATGGTCAAAAAAATTAAGTCCGCGGATTCCTTCCTGCTGTATCATGCTGGTATAAAAGAAATTTCGGCATCGGATATAATTCCAAAAAAACGAGGCGAAACATTCATCCTCCCTGCCGTTCTCCTTAACATATTTCATGCAATCGTACAAGAGGCGCGACTCGGCTGAGTAGTCATGGTCGTCGGCACGATCCAAGGGATCAAGGTTGGAGTGATCCATAAAAAATTTGTGCTCAACTGCGCGGCAGTCACAAATAAGTTTATCGAGTTCGAAACCTGCAATCAGTATGTGTTTTTCACCCATGACGGCTTGACGGGAGGCTTGCAGTGTGACATTCCACGGAGACGCCTTGAATTCATCGGGGAAACCGCATCGGGAAAGGCACTTGCTGACTTCCCCCTCGCTCCAATATTCTCGAAAAGAAGTTCCTTCCCGCCTTCTGTCGATAAAGAGACGCAGCGTCATTCGCGTCAACCATGCCATTACATATAGCGGACGCAGATTAAGCCGCCACCCGGGTATGAACAATCGAAAGTTCTCGTAATCTTCGGCATGACGCAACACGGTGGCCGACAGTGTGTTGCTCCAAAGCAGACGCCATGGCATACACGCCCATATATGCATGTGCTGGTCAGTGAACTTCTCATCGTGAAATGGAGGAAATCCGATATGATTGTCAATCCGTCCGTTTGGTCGCCAGCCCTTGCCATCGCGCACATACACCATGAATGCGGTATATAGCAGATCAGCCGGCAGCTTCAAGGTAAGACGATGCCAAAACAGCGAATTACCCCGCCCGATGTCGGAAATCTGACCGGCAAAGTGTTCTGTAACATCGTTCGGACCGCGCAAAACAAGACTGTCCTTTTGCTCGACCAGCAAAGACTGGGTGACATCGGCCAGATATTCCCCCAACGGGATAGATAGAATGCTATTGTCGCCGCTTTTATCCAGCGCAATTGCGCCAAACCACGCCGAGTTGCGGATTTGGCGCAATTCTTCCAATCCGATTCCGCCGAGATTGTAACGCTCCTCCATTTCGGAGTCGAACGCATCAGCCAGCTTGCTTTTGGTATGTCCAGCCGGAAGCCGGTTGGCGTATTCCAGCTGGTTTATATTGTGACAGATCGCCCGTGGCGATAAAAACGGATAGCTTATGGCGTCACACCACCATTGTTGCTCATCACGCCGGGCCTTGCAGGCTTTGCTCATTTTTTACGCTCCGCAGCC
The DNA here is from genome assembly GCA_028698975.1 of Victivallaceae bacterium. Classification (GTDB taxonomy): domain Bacteria; phylum Verrucomicrobiota; class Lentisphaeria; order Victivallales; family Victivallaceae; genus Victivallis. Next base: position 254 of record JAQVVK010000067.1, on the reverse strand, counting down.
GCCTTTCGGGGAGCTGTGGCTCTTAGATTCCTCAGGCGATACACCAGTGCATCAACTTTTTTCTTACCGTCTTCAGAGAGATCTTTTTTTACTTTTTCAACAACACCTGCTCTGATCTTAACCGGCAATGTGCCGATTACCCTTTCTAATACCTTGAAATATTCATCACAAAGCGATGTATCAAAAAAAGAAAGAGCGTTACGCAATACGACCGGCGAGACATAACAAGCAGATTGCTTCACGTAAGGAACTGA
>JAQVVK010000237.1 GCA_028698975.1 Victivallaceae bacterium | reverse complement strand
CGGCGTTGACGTAAGCTGCTCCCACGCTGCTGCCGAGCGTCGAATCAATGATCGAGGAAAATTCCTGAGCGGCGCGGTATTTCGGGGTGTAGGCGATACGGGCCATGCCGGTGCTTTCGATAACCGAACCGGCGGCGTCGGTGCGGCCGGGGCGGTCGAGAGCCTTGACAATGGCGTCAACGTAAGGGATGAAATCGCGGCCGGTGGAAACCAAAAGAGCCGACTTCGCCGACGGCGACGAGGCGGTGACCCGGCGAATGGACGAGTTGCGGTTGTAGCGCAGGATGGCCGAGTTGACAAACGGCAGAATATCTTCGGCGCTGGCATGTTCAAGCTCGTAAATCTTGCTTTCAAAACGAACCTGCGCGTCATCCTGACGCAATCTGATGGTGCGGGTTTCCGCATCGGCGGCCGGCGACGAAACCGGGCCGAGGCCGGCGGCGCAGGCGAGTGCGAAAATCGCAGAGGTTTTGGCGAATCCCATTTACGGGTTCCTTCTTTTGTTATAGTTCAAAACAAAAAACGACCGGCCCGGATCGATCCGGCGTCCAGTCATATTGACGACTTGTCAGAGAAAATTGAAACTTATCACATGCACTTTGCCGTCGGCGGAGCCGGTCACGACCCGAAACAACGCCTCCCGGTAAAACTCCTGGCCGGTCTTGAGGTCGGTGCGCTTGAAGCGGACTTTCCAGATAAGCGGCTTGAACGTGATAAATTCGAGCTGGGTGACAAACTGGAAAGAGACCGGCTCGCCCAGCGCGGCGATCACGTTGCTCCGGGTGGTCTGAAACTGTTTGCGGTCGAAATTGGCGCGCACATCGTCGGGCAGCAGGTCGATGAACCCTTTGGCGTCGTCATTGATGAATGCGACGAGAAGTGCGCGGCAAAGTTCGTGTTCGGATGATTTCACCTCGGTGTCGACGACCTCGCGCGGCATTTCTTTCACTGTTGCGCAGGAGCACATGCCAAGCAGCAGGGCAAACAATACGCAGGTCGGCAAAGCGGAAGCCAGAAATTGTTTCATTTTAGTTTATGTTGTTAATCGTTTTCTGTCTTAATCTCTTTCGATGAAAGATAATTTAGCACTTGATTTCCGTTTTGTCAAGTTACGGAGCTTTTTTTTACATGGGTTCGTTTCATTTTATGGTATAAGGAAGCAAAAAACGACTTTTTTTATAAAATTTGCCGAAATCGAATTTCATTCCTGTTTTTTTATGCTATAATAATAAATGACGGGTTTCCCGTCTTTGAACATATTCGGGTTCGATGGGTCGCATGCGGCCGAGCGGAGCCGGTTTTGCGGGGTTTCGGGCAATTTACCGGGCGCGTCAAGGCGCGCCATGTGCAATAATAGCTTCGGCGTAAAAGTTTTGGCGGTGGTTGATTCGCCTGACGGCCGGGGCAAAAGATTTATTTGGCATTGTCCGCATTTCCCGCGCATAAAGCCGGCCACGGCGACGCACGGGGCTCTTCCCGACTGGTGGATTTCGAGGTTCCGGGGCGTATTTTGCGCTTCGGGCGAAAGGTCGCTCCATGACGGACAAAAAAACGCTGCGCCGCTTTTTCATCGCCGCGAGAAAGGCTCTCGCGGACGACGAGCGACGCGCCGCCGACCGCAGCATATGCGACGCCGTGCGTGCGTTGAAGTGTTACCGCGACGCCAAATGCGTCGCCTTGTACGCCACAGACGGCTTTGAGCCGGATCTCCTGCCGCTGTTCGGGGAAAAACGATGTTTTTTCCCGAGATTCAATGCGGCGCACGGAGTTTACGAGCTGGTCGAAATCGACGATCCGGTCAAAGGACTGGTCACCGCCCGCTATGGATTGCGGGAGCCCGCGCCGGAGTTGCCGGCGGCGGACGCCGATTTTGTCCGGGAGAATATGTTGTTTCTGACTCCTGCGGCGGCTTGTACCCGCCGGGGAGCGCGATTGGGACGCGGCGGCGGTTTTTACGACCGTCTGCTGGCGGGTCGGCGCGGTGCGGCGGTCGGGGTGATCTACCCCTGCCAGCTGGCCGACGATCTGCCGGAAGAACCGCACGATCACCGGCTCGATTTCGTGGTGGCCGGGGGCGTCGTGTGGGACTGTCGGCGCGATGAAAACGATGGCGACGGGGCGCGGCGCGTGGCGTCCGGAGTCGCCGAGGTCGGCGAAAAATTAAATTGAACGCGAGAAAATAAGAGGTCTTAAATGGGTATCGGTATGCAAATCGGCATTATCCTCGTCTGCATTGTCGTAAGCTCGGCAGCGGGCATTGCCATAAGCAATTGGATCAATCGCATGAAGAAGGAATCGGCTTTTAAATCAGCCGATAAGATCCGCGAAGACGCTTCGCGTGAAGCCGAACACACGCTGCGTGAAGCTCGCGTTTCGGCCAAAAGCGAAACGATCAAGATGCGTGAAGAGTGCGAAGAAGAGCTTAAAGAACGCCGCCGCGAGCAGGGCAACGTCGAGAAACGGCTCGCCCAGCGCGAGGAAATGCTCGACCGCCGCGCCGATTCGATGGACGCCAAAGGCAAGGCCATCGAGAAGCAGGAAGCCGAGATCGAAACTCTGCGCGAGCGTCTTACCAATCGCGAGCAGGAACTGTCGAAG
>JAQVVK010000236.1 GCA_028698975.1 Victivallaceae bacterium | reverse complement strand
GGGCGGCAAGCAGCCGGTTGCCGATAGCCCGCCGCTCGGTTGCGCTTTCCGGGTAGTCGGCAACGCCGGGAAATTGTTCCAGAAGATAGGCGGTTATCAGCGGCGGAAGTGTCAGAAATGCCACCGCCGCGCCGATGGAACGTGCGCGCGCGGCGAGTTCACGGCAGTTGGCTCGAAATTGCGGCGGTTCCACCGTGTGCCCCGGGTAGAGCATATCGTTGGAGCCGATCCAATAAAGCACAAGATCAGGCTGAAACCCGGCAATGCGGGCCTCAAAACGCTCAAGCAGCTGCACCGTGGTGTCGCCGGGACGGCCGGAATTTATGACGACAACCGGATTCACTTGACCTCCTCTAAAAACGGGGCAAAGTTGGCGTAGAGTTCGTCAAGTTTATTGAGGTACCAAGCGATGTTTTCGTCACGCACGGCCGGATCTGCGTCGCTCAACAACCGGGAATTATCGACTGCGGAAAGTTTTTTCTTTTCGCCGGTGATGTAATAGGTCACTTTGTCGCCGGCGCGGAAGTCGCGCCCGGATTTCAGCGCAAGTTCGCAGGCGGCGCGGCGCACGCCCTTGCCGGATTCCATTTTGCGCCGGTAAACCGCGGGGGGATCGTTGAGGTTTTCGGTGCGGGCAAGTTCGGCGAGTGCGATCGTGCGACCCGAGATTTCGTCGCGCAGCCGCTCCAGCTCGGCGGCGACGGTCGCGGGGGCGGCCAAGCCGGTGAGCGCGGTAAGAATGGTGCGCAAAAATCCGCGCAGAAACGGCTCCAACCCACGCGATTTGAGCGCGGCTCCCGAAATATGCAGCACGCCGTTTTCGTCGGCAAGAGCATAATTTTTGCTTTTGTAGCAGAACATGGTACGGTAAAAAGCGTCGAGTTCGATCTCAATGCCATCGGGCAATGCGGCCTGAACCGGTTGGGCGAAGGTGGCGCGGTCGGCTCCGTCCGGCGGCGAAAAATAGATGCCGTCGGTGTCCATTTCAATAATCGTCGCACCGGCGTCGGCAAGAGCGTCACGCATCAAGGTAAGGATTTGACGGCCGCGCGTGGTGACTCGCTCGGCCATATCGAAGTCGTTGAACGACCCCTGGGCGAAACCGAGATAACCGTAAAACGAGTTTATGAGGATTTTGAACGAACTCTGCAATGCGTCGAGTTCGCGCCGCTCCTCCTGAGTCGCCGCATGGCGGGCGGCGTCTTTGGCTTCGAGCCGGAAGTGGCGGAGTTTACCCAGAAGTTCGGGGAAAACTCCAAGTCTGTCGCGTTGGGGCGTCCATTTTTCGGTAAGGATTATCGACGGATAGAGCGAGCGAGCGTCGCAATGCCAGACATTGTGAAACACTCCGGCGGCCTCCGCCCCGGTCAACGCCCCCGCAAATCGGCGCGGCAGCTCTGGCAGCGGTATGGCCGTGCCGCGCGTGAGATACTCGGCGACCAGCATCGCGTCAAGACAAATTCCGTTGCCGCGGGTTATGGCATCCTGATAACGAAACGGCAGCAGTCGCGCCTGATAGAAATAACTCGGCAGCAAAATATAGCCGAGCTGTTCGATGGCTTGCGGCTGATTGTCGCACTTGATGTTGAAGTATTCGCAAATCCCGGCCAGCTCCAATGAATCCATATCGCGGTGGCTGGCATCGTGCATCATGGCGGGGTAGAGCAGATCGACGACGTGCCGTCCCCATACGGCGTATCGGGTACAGCTTACAGTGCGCTCGGCCACGTTGAAGCGGCTGGGGCGGCGGGTTGGCGTCGAGCCGTCGCGTCCGATAGCGAGTGGCACGTTGCATTTTGCGGCGCGTTTTTCCAAGGCAGGCAGATCGAAACGCGACGGGTTGTAGCCCTCAAGCACGTCGGGGTCGCCGGCGGTGACGGCTTGGACAAATTGGCTGATGATTTCATCTTCCTGACCGGTGAAACGCTCGGCCTTTTGGCCCGAACCATTGACCGCGACAGCCGTAATGCGGCCATTGTGCGCGGTTTCGACCGCGAACTGCATCCGCCGCAAGCCATTGAATTCCATCGCGGTAAATTGGCGGACTCCGCAAGCGATCATCGCCTGTGACGCCGAATCGTTGAACACATATGCGACCCTTGAAATCTTTTTGCGGGCGTCGTCAAATGCCTCAGGTGAATCAAATCTCACCAGCGTATTTAGTTCTCCGTCGCCGTCGAGGGCGGTGCATTCGCAATCGATGTTGTCTGGGAGCTGCCGTCCGGGCAAGACCATGAACGGTCGGAACGGGTGGCGAACCATGCGGAACGACGATCCGTCATGACAAAAAAACACCGCTTCACGGCCGTCGCATTCAACGGCGGTTACGTTGTCGAGGCATGAGGGTATGAGTTGTTCCATAGCATTCTCCCGTCTGTTTTCTCAATATATACCGTGCGGCGGGATTATTCAAGCGGTAGAGATCTCGGAGTGGTCTAAAAGCCGATCCGGTCAATCCTACGGCATCACCGCCAACAACGCCAATGAAGCCCCGCGCCAACGCCTCGCCGCCGAAGAATGGCTCGCCCAATTCACCGAAAATATCGACTTCGCCAAAAAACAGGGCGTACTTCCCCGCATTCTCGCCGCTCTCCGCCGCGC
>JAQVVK010000066.1:7846-10491 GCA_028698975.1 Victivallaceae bacterium | reverse complement strand
ACACTATTAATATACCACGTTTTAAGAGAAATACAAGTGTATTTTAGAATAAATACAGAAAAAATGATGTTTTTTCTGTATTTTGTCAAAAAAAATACAGATCGTCAAAACCACTTAAACAAAAATCAGAGTTTCGCGCCGGTCGTCCGGCTTGGCTGCGACGCATCGAATTTTGGCCTTGACACAGCGGCTTCGCGATTTTTCGGCATGGTATGCTCAAATCGTACTCCCCTCAAAAAGTACATGACCATTACTTGACCATTGGGCACTATTTCCCCCTAAAAAACAGCATTAAACAAGGAAAATTAAGGAAATTACAAAACCGATGTTGTTTGAGCGCAAGTTATTGATAATAAGGATAAAAAGAATGGTGGATCCGGACGGACTTGAACCGCCGACCCGGAGATTATGAGTCACCTGCTCTAACCGACTGAGCTACGGATCCAACTTTGCTATACTATAACCCGCATTCCGCAAATTCGCAAGCTGCCATATCACTTTTTTTATTGTTAAATAGGAAAAACAAACGCATGTCAATTGCAAAATATGACTGCGATATTATATTAAACCAAATATATCATGGCTAATAAAGGAGGGGGCATTTTATGAAAATGCGGTTGTTGCTCTATTCATTTTGCATGTTATGCGGTGCGCTGTCTGCCCAAAACATCACCCCGATAAATCTCAACAATGGCGCGAATTCTTTTTTTCGTGACGATACCGCCGGAGATCGAAAGGGCGGCTGGACCGATCAGGGCGGCAACGATTTGCACATGCTGCCTTCCGGCAAAGCCGACTTCTGCGGCGTGCCTTTTCTTATTTCCGCCGACAAAGACGGCAAATCCTGCATCGTGCTCGGCGGCAAGGCTTCTTCATGGTCGTGGCTGCCAAGTCAAACCATTGTAAAAACGCCGCCGCTCAAAGGTAATTGCGTTTACCTGCTTCACAGTGCCGCTTTTGTCAACAATAAAAAGGCATCCGATGGCAAACTGCCGCTGGCCGGCCGCCTGACCGTACAATACACCGATGACACAAGTTCGGAATTTCGGGTACGCACCGGTCGCGATACCGCTGACTGGCACTCCGCCAACTCGATCGCCAATGCCAGCCGGGTTTGGACCATTTACAACAACAACGCCCAAGTGTCGCTATTCGCTTCAAAATTCCAGATAAACAATAAACCGGTGGCCGCCCTCGATTTTAATTCGGACGGCGGTTCTTGCATCTGGATGATCGCCGGAGCCGCCATCGGTGACGATGTCACCATCGGCAAGGTTCAAACGCCGCCAAAAACGCCGACACGCAAGTTCGATTTCCCGTCGCCGCGCCACAATGCGGTCACTGCTCTACCCCGGCAAGGCATACCGCAAAACATTATTCTCATCATCGGCGACGGCATGGGGTTCGGCAGTCTTGACGCCGCGTCTTTGGCCGCATACGGCCGCACCGGCGCACTGCTGATGCAAACTTTGCCGGTAAAAATCGATTGCAATACGCTCTCCCAGGGCGACCGGGTGACCGATTCCGCCGCCGCCGCCACCGCCATTGCCGGCGGCTACAAAACCGCAAACAGCCGGGTCGGAATGACCGCCGACCAACAGCCGCGAACAACCTTTGCCGAAGCCGCCCGCGATTCCGGTCGCGCCGTCGGTCTGGTGACCACCGATAATCTTCAGGGCGCAACTCCAGCCGGATTCATGGCACATGTGCCGGGGCGCGGCGATTATGCCGGTATTTCGGTTTTTGCGGCAAACAGCCGCTTCCATGTATTGATCGGCAACTCCGGTTCGCGTCAGCACTTTTTACCGAAAAAGGACGGGGTTGATCTCTTGGCGCAAATGAAATCCGCTGGATATGTCGAGGCCAATACCGATGAGATGATTGCCGCCGCGCCATCGGATAAGAGAATCTTCGGATTCCCCGCGTTTAAAAACAGCGATCCGGCCAGTCCCGGTCGGATCGCCGGTGCCGTTTTTGAGCGACGGGGCAAAAATCCGCACGGATTTTTCGTCATGGTCGAGTGTTCATGGCCGGATGGCGGCGGACACGGCAACAACCCGGATCTGTCCATATCCGGGGTCTCCTGCGTTGAATTCGTCCTGCGCGCCGCGCTTGACTTTGCCGAACGCAACCCGAACACGCTTATTGTGGTTACCGCCGACCATGAAACCGGTAAAGTTTCGGCCGCAATGCCGAAAAACGGCAAAGCGGGATTTCCGGAGGTGACATACCGCTCGACAAATCACAGCGAAGCTCGCGTGCCGTTTTTTGCCGTCGGCCCGGGGGCGGATCTTTTCACCGCCGGATTGGACAACACGGCTATATCGCGTGTATTTGCCGAACTTTGGAATTTGAAACTGAAATAGTGAATCAATTACGTCAAAGCGATTGACAAATCGACGGCGACGGGGTATATTGCCGGATCAATACGGGAATTATATAATGAAATACTTTGCTTTGTTTACCACGGCCTTGCTTCTGCTTGTCGGCGGCTGCGCCGATATTGACGCACTGAGGATCGATCGCGAATCCAACGAACCCGTCAAAATTGGCGTAATACTGCCTTTGTCGGGTCGCTATCAACGTTTTGGGGAAAGCAACCGGCGCGGCGTGGAGCTGGCGGCTGATGAACTCAACTCCCGGTT
>JAQVVK010000066.1:0-7836 GCA_028698975.1 Victivallaceae bacterium | reverse complement strand
CCCCGGTTCGGCATCGGTCGCCACAAGGTGGAGTTGATCTTTGAAGACGGAGCCAGCTCGGTGGAAAATTCGCGGGCGGCGGTGCGCAAGTTGTACGACCGCGGGGCGGTGGCTCTGGTGGCCGGCTATACCAGTAGCGAAGTGCTGGCAATCCTTGACGAAGCGCAGAAGCTCTCGCTGCCGACGGCGGTGCCGACCGCGTCGGCCAACGCTATTAGCGATTATCCGGTCGCCTGTCGCGCCTCCTTTAGCGACACCCAGCAGGCGCATGTGCTGGCGGCATATTTCTGGTACTGGCGCAAACTGGTGCGCATTGCCGTATTGAGTGATTATTCGGAAGACAACCAGTATTCAAACAACGTGTCTCAGGCGGTAGCCGACAAGTTTGCCGAGCTGGGTGGTTTTGTGGTAAGCAAGGGCGAATTTACCGAGAACATGACCGATTTCTCCGAAACACTCCGCAAGGTCATGATGAGCAATCCGCAGGCGATCGTTATCCCGGCGTCATCGGTGACTTCGGCCAGGATCGTGCGCGAACTGCGCGAGTTGGGCTATGCCGGTGTGCTGGCCGGGCCGGACACATGGGACGAGCCGGAGTTCTTCCGGTTATGCGGCATGGCTCCGGGAGAATGTATTTTTACTTCGTTTTACGCGCCGGACAAATACAGCGCAACCGGAGAACTGTTTCGGCGCGCCTTTGCCAACCGTTTTCCCAACCGGACGCCGGGAGCGGGAGAAGTTCAGGGGTATGATGCGATGAAACTTTTGGCGATCGGTCTTACCGATGCCAACACCGTCACCGAATTTCGCGCCAACCTGCTTAAGATACGCAATCATCAGGGTGCCGGCGGCATCTACACGATGCTGTCGGCCGGCGGGATCGACCGCACGGTGGTGCTGAAATCGTTGCGACCGGTCAACCGTCCGGGCTACCCGGCCGAACCGCGTTATTTCCACGAAATGCCGTACTCCAAGATTGAACAGTACGAATATCCGGCACAGTAGTCGCTTCAGCCGAAGAAGATGGTTTCTTCGCCGGTTCGCATGATACGGGTGAAGCGGGCGATGCCGACAACATCATCCACATCGACCAGTTCTTCGCGGGAAAGGCCAAAAATCTTCATGCCGGTTTCGCAGGCATAGAATTTGATATTCAGATTGCGAGCTTCGGCCATAAGTTCCACCACCGACGGCACGCGAGCCTGCCGCATGGCATGACGAAAAAGAATCCGGCCAATGCCGCCAAAGTCGTGACGTGACAGCGGAAGCGAGCCAGAATTGTGCATAAGCCGCTTCAAGACCCCACCGCCCTGCCGTTTACGATCGATCAGGACAGACAGCCCCCAAAACGAAAAAAGCATGTTGACCTGTATCCCGGCGGCGGCCAGACCGCATGCAACGGCAAAAGCCGCCACGGTGCGGTCGAGAGCATCGCTATACAAGACGATGGAGCTGGAGCGTCTCAGAGCCGGCGGAGCACCGGCGGCCCGCCGTGCCAGCATCAATCTAATACGTTTTTCGATCGGGAAGCGGCCCGGTGGTTCAAGGGATTGTATAATATTTGTTTCGCAACCTTTGGCGTCGTCAAATCCGTCCGGCACGGGGGACATGATCAATACCTCATCATAGAATTCACTGCCGATGACGCCGGAATCATTACGCACGATAATGCGTTTATGCGGTCGATCGAGCCGCAGAGGGGTGACACCGGTAATGACTTTTACGCCGTAGCGTTCAAAGAAAAGCTCAGGCGATACACCAGAACTGCCTTTTTTGTCTGATACCGGGACATCATATCCCGGTGTCAGTAAAACGATCTCGCTGGAAGTTGAAGCTGCGACGATTTTCCTTGCCAGAGCTGAGGCTTCGACGGCCCCACCAATAATAACAGTTCTCATATGCCGACCTCCTTGCATTGACATTAAGCACTCACCATCAATATATAATATTCGAGAATGGAATAAAGTGGTTTCTATATTTCCAAATGTTTTTTTATAAAAAAACTCTGGTTTCGAGCTTGTAAACAGCTAAAAACGTGGTATTTTATGGAGCAGTGCATAAAACTGCATCATATGGTGGTTGTAGCTCAGTTGGTTAGAGCGCCTGGTTGTGGCCCAGGAGGTCGCGCGTTCGAGTCGCGTCTACCACCCCAGTTATTTTCCCCTCATTATCAAGCATTTACGTAATAAATACACTCTCTTTCCAATTCCTTTATTTTACCTTGTTTTTCCCTGTTTTTTGAGGGTGAAAAGTGCCCAATGGTCAAGTAATGGTCAAATAACTTTTTGAGGTGGCGGCGAATGGTGGCCGTCCTACGCTCAAACACGGAAAAAGAATATTCCGGCATCGGCTGAAAGTGGCGAATGGTCAAGTAAAGCCGTCGAATGGTCAAGTAAAACGCGCCGGAGCATGTTTCATCATGGCGGCGCAGTTTCGATTCTGACGCGGTTTTTCGGCCTTTGGGCGGCGGTTGATACGCTGGCCGGGGTTTCTCCGTCCGGCTTACGGCTTCGACGTTGTGGAAATGCGTTGCTTACTCTTTCCTCTCAACGGGTGGCCTTGCCCCTCTGAAGTGCTTTCCCTCATTACTCGCTGGCATCGGTACATATTGCCAAGCAAAAGCTCCTTGATTGCCGGATATCGCTTTACCGCATCTTTCATTTTACGGTGTACGGCCTGACGTGATACGCCCTGAATTTGTGCAAGGTCTGCAATGGTGGTTGTGTTTCCCGTTAAGGCATCGGCGGAAAGTTTCAAGGTGTACTCATCCATACGCAAAAGAAACGCCAGCAGTTCGGCAAGGTCGCGCCGGGTATATTCCGGCTCTTCGCTTACTGGTTCGTCATCGGCGGCGGTCGGCTGGCTGGCTACGTCTTCGGAATAACTGAACTGCTCGTAACTGGTAAAACCTAAACAGCTATCAGGGTTCGGCGCGTGTGCGGCGTAATCGCAAGCATGAACATAATCACGATTTGGTCTTCCTGCCCGTCGATCGTATATCCATACAGCCCGGTATAAATTTTATCCCAGCGGAAAAACTCCGCATGTCCGTCGCCAAACGACAGGTTGCGGCCGCCGCCGTGCGGAATCATACTGAAGTTGGTGCCGCTGCTGAATACGGAAACAGAGGAGAAATTGTTGGCATCCCACGGAGCATTCCACTTTGCACATGTCGGACGCATTAACGCCGCACCGTAGTTGTTTTTGTCGCAACCATATACCACTTTGTCGAACAATTTCGGACTGTTTCCGCCCGTATAGACCATGACGCTGTTGGCATGATAACCGATGCGATTGGTTGCGTTGGCGCCGAGAGATGCATCGGTGCTGTCCTCAAGCCCGGTGCATGCAAAGATGTCCCGGTTATTTCCCACATAAGGAAGGATCTTTACAACGGTGCAGTTGGCGTTTGCGCTTCCCTCCGCCGCATCGAACGGTTTTTTCGGTTGCGCGGTTCCCTGCCACATGAACAGTCCCCGATTGTCATCGGAATACATTCTGGCGGCTGCGGCCAGCTGTTTGTGGTTACTGAGGCAGCCGGTTCGCCTCGCCTGCTCTCGTGCCTTGTTCAACGCCGGCAGCAGCATTGCCGCCAAAATGGCGATTATCGCGATTACGACCAGCAGCTCGATCAATGTGAACTTTTGTTTCATGGTAACGACTCTCCTTCCGTTGTTTTTTCAATGCGATAAAGGACGGCTATTTTTATCCCCGGCAACACGAACCGATTTTCAGGGGTATGGAAAACGGCAACCCGCCGCTGGGAGAACGGTTCGATTACCGCATACTTCCCCGCCGGAACCGGATGGAGTATCTCCACGGTCACGGGCGAGGTCGGTTCCAGGGTCTCGGCAAGTTCGTCCATCGTCCGGTAGGAATCGAACTGATGCGGTTTTTTGTGATAATGCGTCACCCACTGAGACGGTTCCCGGCGGTCGACCAAAACCAGATGAAACGTGCTGAAACCGGTGTCGGCAAACAGAATTGGATAGATATCCCGGCCGCCGGAAGTGCGAATTTCCCGACTTCCGGATTGTGCATTGTCGTCTTTTGCAAATACCCCATCTGGATTGCGCCGATAAAAAACCGGGGTTTGGGCATCCATCTTCGGGAGGACGACTCCGGGGATGTTCCAAAACCGCAGATAGTTCGGGCGGTATCCCTGTTCGAGCAGCCGTTGCAGCTCATCTTCCGGGAATTTCCACTCCTGCGGATTGCCGCCGGAATCGGAATGCCGGGTGTTTTGCCGGTGGAAATCGGCAAGCAGACGGATGTGGTTGCGGAAATTGACCACCAGCATCCCGCCAGCCCGGCGATCCGCCAGCGTTTTGGAGGGGTGCGCCTTAAAATAAGCGGCGGTCTCGACGATGGTCCGATGCTGTTGAAACAGCTCTTCCGCAGGTTTCGGCGCCGCCAGTTTTTCCCAGAAATCCACCTGCAAATCGCCGCCCCCCAGCGTCGCCAGCGCAGTGTATACCATGGCGCGTGTCGCCGCGGTTCCCCAGTATGGGACATTGCGCGGACCGCCGTTTTCCATGCAGACGGAAAGTCTTTTGCCGAAGCGGTTAGCCAGCTCCCGACGCCAATAGTTGGACAGGTCAAGATCACGAATCATGCTCCAGGCACTGCCGAACGGCTCGTGATAAAAGTTGTCAAGATACGGCAGCGCATAATCGAAATAGATGTCGCGGGCCGTGATATTGGCGTAAAAACTCGGAATGATGCCGCAATCAATCCCATTGGCGGCCACGTCCTGACTGAGGCGGTCAACAAAACACAGATTGTTGTAGCGGCGGAGCAGATACAGCAGCTGGGTCTGGCGCAACTGCTCCTCGGAGAGGGCTTCAAACGCGCTGACGTTTCCGGAAAGGGTAAGCCGCGGCAAGCGGATCGGCTGGTATTTGCTCCAGTCGTTTTCGGGGAGTTCTTCCCCCTCGTAAAACCGGTAGAATTCCGCAAACTTAATCCGCCTCACCATCCGCTTGTCTTCCAGAATCCGGAACCCTTCATCCTTTCCCGCAAGAATTTTACGGAAATTTTGGATGGCGTCCGGGCTGTAGCAAGCGACCTCCGAATCCCCCGGCACGCTCCAGAAATCCACCGGTTCAACAATCTTCGCCTCGCGCCGTGGATCGCCGGGTTCGCACCGGAAAATATTTTTCCAGGCTTCCAGTGTGCCGCGCATGCTTTTATCTTCGGAGTGAACCGAGAAGAACCGGTCGCCGTTGCGATTTGTGCTGCCCAGATTATAGTGCCTGATATCCGTTTCGCGCAATACGGCTTCGCCGGTCATCGGCAACGCAAATTTCCGCGCCAGTTCCCATGCGACCGGCTTGGGGGACATTCCCGGGGTGGAAACTCCGCCGAGGCCGGATGCCTTAAGCATCACCCCAAGCGTTTGAATATGCTCATGATCGTCCTGACCGATATTTACATACACGCGCGACTCACGGCTCAGTGCCGGACGGCGATCTCCCGTGTCCATACGCAGTGCGGCGCAATCCAGATCGCCGATTTTAGCGGTGATCACCCGGCGGCCCGGAGCATGCCGCAGCCGAAATTTTTCTTCCCGGCGTTCTCCCGGAGCAAGCGTGACCGTTCGTTCTTTCATGCCGGTGATTTGAAGCGGCAGGGTCTTGGCGGTCTGAAGATGGTTTTTCAGCACGACCGACAATACGGCCTCTTCCGACGGGAGCTGACAAACCCGATCCGCGTCGAAAGCCGTGATTTCCACCGCCGGCAGCACATGAAACACCCACTGCGCGAGCCGGGGAGATGCGCCGGTTTCATCCGGATGAAGCGTGATCTGGTAAAATCCTGATTTCAGATCGGCGGCAATGGGGATTTGAAATTGCCGTTGTTTCGCCGCGCCGGACGCGATGATCGGCGTGGCATCCAGCCGGCTCAACCGCCAGTATGCCGGTTTGTCCTCTCCTTCGACCTGATACTTCACCTGAAAGGTTTCGCCCGGTGCGACCTCACGGAGAGCATCAACCCCGGTAATGAGCCAGTCAAACAGCTCCAAACGGGCATTTCCAACCGCAATGACGGTGGAATCAGCGTCGGCAAACTGGGCGCTCACACCGATCGCGACAACTTGGTCGGATTCCGGTTTGAACCGGTAATAACGCCATTGATCACCGGACACCGTCTCTTTGAAATCATGCGTCTTTTTCTGGTGGTTGCGATTATAGTAGGCGATCCCTCCGTCGCGGTTGTAGAGGAGAATCCGAAAGTTCCAGCTTGGCGAAGAACAGGCCACATTACAGTCAAGGGTCAGGGAACGGATCTTCCCAAACGGTATCGGCGCGGGCAGCTGATAACGCATTGTCCCGGTGGGTTGCTTCCGCCACTGTCCCTGCGGGATTTCAATGGAGGTTCCCATGGCGGCAATCCCGACGCAACAGAGCAGGAGGATGACCGCAAGTTTGTCAGACAATGTTTTTGACAACAAAAAATTATTCCGCATTTTTCGCCTGCTCGTGAAGGAGTTGAAGCAATCTATCAATATTCTTTTGTTCGATGGCGTTGCAGATCATCCGGTGAGCGTCGAGGATATACTCCGGCATCGGCTGATTGAGAGCAAGAAGCGGATGATGAGCGATATGATATTCAAACAAGGGGCGGTATGTCAGACTTAGAGCAACCGCATAGCGATTGCCGCTGAGGCGCGCCATGCAACCATGAAATTTGATTTCAAATTCTACCGGAGAAAGTTCCCGTTCCTCGCACTTTGCGATCAGGAAACGCAGCTCCTGAATATCGGCGGGAAGCGCGTTGCGGATGATAAGATGGGCGGAGCCGATTTCGATGAAGTCGCGCAATTGCTTTATCTGGCGGAAATTATCGGAATTCAGTCCATTGTAGACAAAGAATTGCAGCAGATCCAGTTGCCGCGGATCAGCGGACAGCACAAGCCCGACTCCGGGGTGCGAACTGACGATCCCAAAGGCCTTCAGGAAAGCGATGGCTTCCCGCACGGCGGAACGCCCCACCCCCAGCAACCGGCACAGTTCGACTTCGCCGGTCAGGACGGTCCCGGGAACAATTCCACCCGCGCTGATGTATTCGATCAACTGAATCAGCACTCTCTGTGACGAAGTTGGCTTGGTCAAATCGGTCATGTTCAAACTGCTTTGGGGATCCTCATTTGATTTGTTACCTATATTATACCGTAATTGTCTGACAAAGTCAAGAGGGTATTGAAAAAAAAGGGAAATTTTACAGTTTTTATAACTTGCAAAGGCAAGCGCACCACTTGAAAAGTATTCATTGGCATTTAATTTGACAATGGTGCATTGACGTTTTTTCAAGTGAACTGCGTATTTCTATGTTTGTCGTTGTGCGTAGCCCAACAGCGCAAGGTTCAAGTTTCGCGGGGAGGCAAAAATAGCAGCAAGCAGAACTTCTTTTAGGTGAAACGCAAATCTTAAACTTCGGATGCAAAAAGTTTTGATTGCGGGTATCGGATTTATCAATATCTGGAACAGCTTCCCGTATGTATTACCGCCCTTTCAGGACCGATAAACACGATCTCCGCTCCCAAAATCAGCATTGCTTCAACGCCTCCAGATCGCCGGATTGAATTGCCGGAATCGCACGTTGAATCCGATCCTCCGGCCAATTCCACCATTGAAGTCTTTGCAGTTCGGCGATGGTGGCGTCGTCGAAGCGTTTGCGGATAACTTTCGCCGGCACGCCCCCCGCTATGGTGTACGGCGGTACATCGCGCGTCACGACCGCCCGCGCGCCGATGATTGCTCCGTCGCCAATGGTAACGCCAGCTAAAATCAATGCTTCAAAGCCGATCCAGACATCTTTCCGGACAATAATACC
>JAQVVK010000235.1 GCA_028698975.1 Victivallaceae bacterium | reverse complement strand
CGTCGAGACACGGCTCGCCCAGCGCGGGGAAATGCTCGACCGCCGCACCGAGTCGATCGATGCCAAGGGCAAGACGATCGAGAAGCAGGAGCACGAGATCGAGGTTTTGCGCGAACGCCTCACCAACCGCGAGCAGGAGTTGGACAAAAGTATTTCGCGTCAGATCGACGAACTTGAGCGTATCGCCGGCATGAACCGCGACGAAGCGCGTGATATTCTGCTCGAAAAGCTCAAAAACGAAGTCAAAAACGAGTCCGGTATTTTGGTGCGCAACATTCTTGACGAAGCCAAGGCCCGCAGCGAGCGCGAAGCCCGCCGCATGCTCACCTATGCCATTCAGCGTTACGCCAGCGACTGCACCTATGAGCGCACCACGGCGACCATACCGCTGCCCAACGACGAGATGAAAGGCCGCATCATCGGCCGCGAAGGGCGCAACATCCGCGCCATCGAAGCGGCGACCGGGGTCAACATCCTGATCGACGACACCCCCGAGGCGGTGGTCATCTCCTGCTTCGACCCGGTGCGTAAGGAAATCGCCCGCCAGTTGATGGAAAAACTGATCGTTGACGGCCGGATTCACCCGACCCGCATCGAGGAACTGGCCAAGAAGATCGGCAAGGATCTGGAAGAAGAGATGTTTCAGGTCGGTGAAGCCGCCGTGCTTGAGACCGGCATTCAGGGTGTGCCTCCGCAGATCGTCAAGCTGCTGGGCCGGCTCAAATACCGTTACAGCTTCTCGCAGAACGTGCTTCAACACTCGCTGGAAGCGTCGTACTTTATGGGTATGATCGCCGCCGAAATGGGGCTGGACGAGCAAAAGGCCAAACGTATCGGCCTCTTCCACGACCTCGGCAAAGCGATCGACCACGAGGTCGAGGGGCCACACGCCCAGATCGGCGCGGACATGCTGCGCAAGTTCAATGAAGCCAAAGACGTGGTGCACGCGGTAGCCGCCCACCACGGCGAAGTCGAGCCGGAAAGCCTTTACGACGTGCTGATCTCCGCTTGCGACACGCTCAGCGCGTCGCGGCCGGGAGCCCGCAGCGAGACCACCGAGCTTTATTTGAAGCGGCTGGAACAGCTTGAAGCGATCGCCCACGAATTTTCGGGCGTCGAGAGTTGCTTCGCGCTTCAGGCCGGACGCGAAGTCCGGGTGGTGGTCACTCCGGAAAAGATTACCGAGGGCGAAGCTCAGATGCTGGCTCGCGATATATGCGCCAAGATAGAAAAAGAGATGACCTACCCGGGGCAGATCAAGGTCACCATCATACGGGAGACCCGCTCTGTCGAATACGCAAAGTGAGGTATCTTACATCATGCAAAGCCGGGTAAATCTGGAAATCGATCTGGGCATACTCGAAAGCAATTTCCGGGAAATCGTCCGCCGGGTGTCGCCATGCGCCCCGGTGGCGGTGCTCAAAGCCAATGCCTATGGGCTGGGTGTACAACCGATCGCCCGCACCGTTAAAAAAGCGGGCGCGGCGATGTTCGGTGTGGCCGAGATGAACGAGGCCGCCGAGCTGGCCGGGCTGGGGCTGCCGGTGCAGATACTCGGCAACCTGCTGCCCGACGAGATCGCTCCGGCGGTGGAGTTGGGCATCGTCTGCCCGCTCAACGACTTGGCCACGGCGACCGAGATCAGCCGCGAGGCGGTGCGTCAGAATAAAACCGTCGAATGCGCGGTCACGGTCGACTCCGGCATGGGGCGGCTGGGGCTGCCGGTTGACGATGCGTTGGCTCCGGCACTGGCTATGAAAGAGCTGCCCAACCTTGATGTGGCGGGCATTTATTCGCATTTCTCGTGCGCGTTTCAGAGGTTCGACCCGTACAGCGAGTTTCAGCTCAAACGCTTCAGACATCTTCTGGACGAACTGGCCGGGCACGGCATGAATTTCCGGCGGATTCACATGGCGGCCAGCGACGCGCTCAACAATTTCCCGGAAAGCACCCGTGCGCCGTTCAACTTCGCCCGCTGCGGCATAAACATGTACGGCTATTACGACAACGAAGTCGAGCAGTCGATGCGCCTGCACCCGGTGGTTTCACTGCGTACCCGCCTTGCGGCGGTGCGCGAGTTGGCGGCGGGTTCCAGCATCGGTTACGGCCGCATGCACAAGCTGGCCCGGGCGACCCGGGTGGGCACGATCGCCGCCGGGTATGCCGACGGGCTGCCGCTTGCGCTCTCAAACCGGGGGTATGTGCTGGTCAACGGCGCGCTTTGCCCGGTGCTGGGGCGTATTTCGATGGATTATACGACCATATCGCTTGAAAACTCGCCGCTCGCCAAGCCGGGCGACGAAGTGGTGTGTGTCGGCGTACAGGGCGACCAGTCGATTGCGCTGGAGGATTGGGCGCAGCTCAAAGGAACGCATGTCTACGACATTCTCTGTTCGATCGGCACCCGGGTCAAACGGGTCTATAAAGATTGACATTAAAACGGCCCGGAGCGGTTGTATTTTTACCGCTTCGGGCGTATATTCCTCACACAATCCATTATGCGAGGTAAAAAGATGAGAATCCACAAGATCGCGGTGCTTGCCGCATTGATGATGTTGCAGGCGGCGACCGCCGTCAACGCCGCCCGGCTGCCGTTTCGCGGCGGCGAAA
>JAQVVK010000234.1 GCA_028698975.1 Victivallaceae bacterium | reverse complement strand
TGCCGTCGGCGTCGCAGAAGATCACCCGGTCGGCGTCGCCGTCAAGCGCGATACCGGCGTCGGCGTGGTGTTTGCGCACCAGTTCGCCCACATGGGAGGGGTGCAACGCCCCGCAGTCCAGATTTATATTGAGGCCGTCGGGGGAGACCGAGTCAACCACGACTTCGGCTCCAAGTTCGCGCAGCACGTCCGGCGCGATCGAGTAAGACGCGCCGTTGGCGCAATCGACCACCACCTTGAGGCCGCGCAGACTGGCATTGCCGATCGAACTCTTGACAAACTCGATGTAGCGACCCTTGGCGTCGTTGAGCCGATAGGCCTTGCCGATACGGTCAAACGGCATGTTGAACGAAGCCGCTTCCCCGGAAAGTATCTGCTCCTCGATCTTTAGCTCGACGCTGTCCGGCAGCTTGAAACCGTCGGAGGCGAATATCTTTATGCCGTTGTCGGAGGCCGGGTTGTGGCTGGCCGTAATCATGATGCCGCAATCGGCACCCATCGATTTGGTGAGGTGGGCCACCGACGGCGTCGGCATCGGCCCGACGGAAAGCACGTCCATGCCCATGCTGAGCAATCCGCTGGTGAGTGCGCTTTCGAGCATGTACCCGGAGAGCCGGGTGTCCTTGCCCAGCACTACCCGGCAGGGGCGGCCGTCGCTGCGGCAGCCGCACAAAACGCGGGCGGTGGCCTTGCCGACCAGCAATGCCATGTCGGAAGTGATCGGATAGGTGTTTGCCTTGCCGCGAATGCCGTCGGTACCGAATAACTTTTTCTTCATTCCTTTATTTCCTGTTTTATTTTTTTCAATACCCGGGTTTAATTTAACACGGCATGCCATAAAAATCCAGTCATAAGCTCTTTTTTTAGGCGATGAACATGCCACATTGCCCGGCATGCAAAATATTCGGCGCGATTTTGGGCGTAATTACTTTGAAAACATCTTTTGCGCGTGTATATTATAAAATCGATTGTTCGCAACCTATTGGAGTCACCGCCCATGCGGATTTTGTTTGTCTGTACCGGAAACAGTTGCCGCAGTCCGATGGCGGAGCTTTACTTCAACGAGCTTTGCCGCCGAAGCGGGAAGACGGGTATTTCCGCCGGCTCGGCCGGAGTCTGCGCGTGGGGCGGAGCCCCGATTTCGCGCCCGGCCGCCGAAGTGATGGCCAAATACGGTATCGACGGAGCAAAGTTTCGTTCGCGCCGTTTTTCACCGGAGCTGGCGGGGGAATGCGATCTAATCATCGCCATGACGGCGGCGCATCGCCGCGATATGGCTCTCATCGCGCCGGAAGCGGCTTCCAAAACTCACCTCATGCTTGAATACGGCGCGGGCGGCGGCGACGTACCCGATCCTTTCGGCGGCTCGACCGCCGACTACATGAGGGTGTTTTCCGCAATGCGTCCGGCACTCGACAACCTGGCGCGGATTCTTTTAAAATGAATCATCAACCTTAACTTTTTATTATATACAAAACAAAGGAGATTTGCCCCATGTTTCAACTCAATGACTGGTATGGACGCAAACTTACGCTGGCGATTGCTTCCGATCACGGCGGTTTCGCCCAGAAGAACGAACTCGCCCCGGCTATCGAAAAAGACGGCGTCAAGGTAATCGACTGCGGGCCGTTTGCGCTCGATGCCGGTGACGATTACGCCGATTTCGGCGCGCCGGCGGCGCAGGCGGTGGCTCGCGGCGAAGCCGATGTCGCCGTGCTGATCTGCCGCTCCGGCGTCGGCATGGGCATTGTCGCCAACCGTTTCCACGGCGTGCGCGCCGCGGTGGCCGCCACTGCCGCGGCCGCCAAGCGCAGCCGTGAACACAACGCTTCCAACGTGCTGGTGCTGCCGGGCGACGTGCTTGACGCCGCCGCCATGATCGCCATTGTCAAGGAATGGCTGGCCACTCCGTTCAGCGGTGACGAACGTCACGCCCGCCGTCTGGTCAAGGCCGAAGTCAAGACTTATGACGATATTGCCGCCATCCGCCACGCCGATCCCGAAGTGGCCGCCATCATCGACCGCGAGGCCGCCCGGCAAAACGACGGCATCGAGCTGATTGCCAGCGAGAACTTCGCCTCCTGCGCGGTGCGCGCCGCCCAAGGGTCGGTGCTGACCAACAAGTACGCCGAGGGGTATTCCGGCAAACGCTACTACAACGGCTGCTGCCACATCGACGAGATGGAAACTTTGGCCATCGAACGGGTCAAAAAACTTTTCGGCGCGGAAGCCGCCAACGTGCAGTCGCACTCCGGCTCGGCCGCCAATCAGGCGGTTTATATGGCTCTCTGCAAACCGGGCGACACCGTGCTGGCCATGAGCCTCGACCACGGCGGCCACCTGACCCACGGCCACCCGCTGAACTTTTCGGGCATGCTCTACAATATCGTGCCTTACGGCGTCAGCCGCGAGACCGAGCGCATCGACTATGATGAGATCGAGCGTCTGGCGGTCGAAAACAAGCCGGCCATGATTCTGGCCGGCCCCTCCGCTTATCCGCGCATCATCGATTTCCCGCGGCTGCGCGCCATTGCGGACATGGTCGGAGCCAAGCTCTTCGTCGATATGGCGCACATCGCCGGATTGGTCGCGGCGGGCGAGCATCCCAGCC
>JAQVVK010000233.1 GCA_028698975.1 Victivallaceae bacterium | reverse complement strand
GCTCCATGTTGTATTTTTCAAACAGAGTAAACCATTCATCGTACGGGGCGAAATCAAACACGCCCTTTTGCCCCTCGATCACGCACCACGCCACGTCGAGGCGCAATATTTTTATACCGATCAAGGCCGCGCTGTAAAATTCGAGGTCACGCTCGCTTCGCGGCGTGGTCTGGGCGTGGGTGTGCGCGCCAAAAAGAAATCCGTTGCCCCGTCCTTCGCTCACGCCGACCGGCTCGAAAACGGCAAAGCGGACCCGTCCGGACGCGTCCGGGCTGTTGGCCGCCGACATCCGGTAGTTTACGACCCACGCGCCCTGCACCGGCAAGGCGGCGGCGACCGGCAGCAGCAAGGTTTCACCGGCTGCAAGTTTCACCGGCTGCGACAACGAGAGCTTATGGCCGAAAAATGAAGTGATGTCCGCATGTATTGCACCGTCAAAATCGGTCGCGGTGCGGTTGACCAGCTTCAAACGGAGCTTGTCGTTGACCTGATCCGGGGTGACGATGTGAAGCGGAGAACCGGTATCCACATCGACGTCGATCCCCTCGGTTATATTGCAGGCCAATACGGCGTCGCAGTGTATCAACTCGACAACCGTGCCCGGTTCGTCGGACTTCAGTTCGATGCTTTCAATAACCGTTTTCGCCGGCATGACTTCGTTGAAGTCGACCTCGACGCGATTTGCGCCGGGTTGAAGCCGGCGATAGAATCCGTCAAGTTTTTTCTCATCGGTCTTTGAGGGGACCGCCCTCAACATCGCGCTTCCGTTGTGAAGCACATAATCCACGACCACCCCTTTGACGCCGGGGGTGAGCTTCTGCAAACGATCCTTCTCGGTTATGCTCGCCTTGCCGGGGGCGGTAAAGTTGATACGCAGTTTCCCCTGTTCACCATTGGTGGACATCGCGGCGATATGTTTCTGCCAGAGGTGCCACTCCTCATGAAATTGGTCGAATTCGTATAATGGCACCTTTTTTTCGACGGCGCCGAAAGCCGGCGATGCCGGAGAGAGGACGGCGAGCACCCCGATAAAGGCCGCCGCGGTTGTTTTTAACAGGTTTTTCATGCGGAAAATTCCTTAAAATTCAGAAAAAAAGCGAAAGAAAAGGCACCCGTCGATAACCGACAAGTGCCAATAATATTAGCGATTCGGCTCAAAAGTTCTTGCATTCGCCATTGATATATCCGTGCAGGCATGGAAAATTGAGCGATTTGAGTTCTCCCGCCGATAGCGACTCAACGTGCCCGTCAAGCGCACCGCTGGTGGCGCGTTCGGCGTGGCGCAGGGCGACATGCCCCTCGCCCCAGCAATTGTTCCGAACGACCACGAAGAAACCGGCATTGTACGGGGTGACATTGGGCGGCGGCAAATACGAGGCGTTGGAAACCGTGTCGTGAATATAGAAGGTGCCCGACGGGTCATCCTTGCCATTCAACACAATATGGTTGTTTTCGCCACCAGCCCACACATAAGCATTCGGTTTCTCGGTTTCCCAATGAAAACGGGCCACGCCGAAACCGGTAAAAAGCGATGCACGCTCATTGTCGGTGTTCGAAGAAAAATCGGTGCAATCGGAGTCTTCCGGTATCCGATACGCCAGGCTCGGGCAGTTCATCACCGAGAAAGGCGCATACCCCGACTTCTTGAGGAGCCGCGGCCACGGCAGTCCCGTGCTGGCCAGGAAATTGTTATAATCAGCCGCATACATGGCCTGGCCGATGAGAACCTGCTTCAAATTGCTGGTGCAGGAAGCCGAGCGTGCTTTTTCGCGAGCCTTGTTGAGTGCCGGGAGCAACATGGCTGCCAAAATAGCGATTATCGCTATTACAACGAGAAGCTCAATGAGGGTGAAACGTTTTTTCATGATGAAACTCCTGTTTTGTATATTAAAGGTTAAAACACCGCAATGCGCCGGAACCAATTTCAAATCTTTTCTTTGCAAAGTCGACCTCCCTTTCCGCCGTTTCACAACTCGTTGTGACCGGTTGTCTCATTTTTTCACATGTTGCAAAAACACACTATTTTGGTATCTTTTTAATACTATAACCGCCATTTCGTTAAATACAAGTCAACTTTCCAAAAAATTTTTTGAGAAATTTCGCGACCTCAAAATCACATTTGTCGCCGCCGTTCAATCCATGACCGCAACCTCTTTGTTTTCCGTCAGGTTGGCCACGCTCTCCCGTACCATCAAAGTAAAATCAATCTCGCGCTCCACCGCCGCGCCGTCCGCCGGTTTATCGCGAAGCAATGCGGAAATACTCTGCACCATCATATTAAGCGGCATTCTGGCCGTCGTTAAAGACGGCGAAACGTAACGTGACGGCGTCTGATCGTCAAAGCCGATAAAGCTCAAATATTCCGGCAGGGCATGGCCGCGACGCAAAAGCTCCCCCTGAAACGACAACGCGATCTCATCGTAGGCGGCAACCGCCGCCGTGATTTTGTTTTCCTCGACAAACCGCTCCAGCCGGTCGCAGGCGGTGCGGCTGGCCAGCTCGTTGCCGTCAAACCCTTCGAAGTCGATCAACTTGCCGCCGCGTTTTTTCAAGGTGTCGCGCACCCCCTCGTAGCGGGAGCGAAATCCGCCGTCGGACAAGCTTCGTCCAAACAG
>JAQVVK010000232.1 GCA_028698975.1 Victivallaceae bacterium | reverse complement strand
CTTTTGTGCCCTGCCAGATGCCCTCCGGCGACATGACGTGACGGTGATGACCCCAATACTCCAAATCGGGACTTTCGCTGTAATAAATATCGCCAAACTGGGTGTGACCGTTGTCGCTTGGCCGGTTTAGCATGGCGTATTTACCGTTGATGAGGCGCGGGAACATCACTCCGTTGCGGTTAAATGGCACAAAGGCGTTGGGCAACAGCGTTAGCGTCTTGAAGTCGGTCGTGTAACCTATGCCGATGGTCGGCCCGTTGGTGCAGTTGCAAAACGTAATTATGTAGCGGTCGCCGATCTTGCAGCAGCGCGGGTCGTAACCCATGTCAAGCGTGCCGCATTCCGGCTCGGCGCAGACCGCGCTCAACGGTTTGGGGTCGATCGTCCAGTTGATGCCGTCGGTACTGCGGCCAAAGTGAAGTTTCAGCTCGCGGCGGCGGTTGTCCACCCGGAACACCCCGGCGAAACCATCGCCGAACGATACCGCCGCGCTGTTGAAAATACTGTTGGAGTCGGGCGTACCGTGACGGCCGATGATCGGGTTGTTGGCATAACGCCAAATCGGATTGCGCGGGTTGTCGCCGGCCGAACGCTCCTGCCACGGCAGGTTGGGTATGGCCTCGCCTTTGACTTCAAACATGGTAAACTCCTTTGGGTGAGGTTGTGATTTATGTTTTATGACACCGCTTATTTTTTTGCCGGTGCCGCTTTCTCGATTTCCGCCTGCACCAGTTTGGCGAGCCGTGAATAACCCGCGTCAAGCATGTGCACGCCGTCATGGCGCATCAATGTTTCGCGTTCGGGCGCGATGATCGCGTAGTGATCGACAACCGGCACCCCGTACTCTTTCATGACTTCGCGCGCCACTTTGTTGTATTCCATTACCTTGGCGTTGGTGCGATCAAAGGCCTGAATCGAATTGTGCCGGGCGTCGATGACCGGGGTGGTCAATGCATAGATCATCGGGATTTTTTTGTCGTGGAAAAATTTCGCGATGGTCTCCAGATTGCGACGGTATTCCTCGAGAGTGACTTGGGCGGTTTGCGATGAACGGTCGGTCTTGATGTCGTGAAGTCCGGCGTTGCAATACACCATGTCGGGGTGAAATGCCGAGTCATAGCGAGCCAGCGATTGAACGATGTGCCGCGAATCTTCGCAGTTTTCGTCGGGCCAGACTATTTCAATTTTGCCGGTCAGTGCCGTCCTCACCAGCGGCCCGTATCCCATGCGGATCGAATCGCCGATCAGCAGCACCCGCGGGTATTCCCGTGAATTTTCGGCGGCGAATTTTTTTTCGGCGGCGACCTCTTTCAATTCCAGGGCGGAGAGGGCGCGGTTGTAAATGCGAAAGTCCGCGATATTGCCGCGAAACGCCCGATTGTGCGAACCGCGGCGCAGACCCAGTTGCGGGTCGAGCGTGTTGACATGGATCTTTTTGGCCGGTTTCAGCTTATACGGCCCCTTCATCTCAAAAACACCGTCCGAGATCAGTGCGGTGTGAAAAGCGTCGCCGTTGCAGGTCAACGCGATGAAAAACCACTTGCCCCAGTCTCCGATATGCACGCGCTGTTGAAAATACCCGCCGAATGCGCCGACTCCGTCAAAGCTGGGGAACAGCCGGATTTCGCCCGGTTGCCCAAACGAGAGATTGAGCTGAAAACCGTCTTTATTATTGTCGTCAAGCTGGTCGTAAAGACACACCCCGTTGCCCTCGAAACCGCATGACCGCAGTCTGACCCATGCCGTTAGCGTGAATTTATTTGTATTGAGTGCCGGGTGGTGGCCAAAAGTGATGATCGCCGAGTCGTCTTTCTCGGCCAGCGGGGTGAGTGTCATGCCGTTGGTTTGTGTGACCAGCGTGGCGTTGGGGGCGGCGACGGCTTTGACCGGCAGTGAGCCGGTGTTGCCGGAGGAGGAGTCTGCTCCGAGCTGGATCAGCGGTTGTTCCAGTGCGCCGAGCGAACAAGTCGCGCCGACCACGGCCGCCGCGCAAATGATTTTGTGCCAGACGTGTTTCATTATCATGACCTTTCTCCTTTGTGGTATATCTGATGATTGCAATGCAGATTTCTATCTATTGCGGTACGGCTTTGGTTTCCACCGAGTTGAGCGGAAATTCCCAGCGGTGCGGCAGTCGCTCCATGACCCGGCCGTCCGGCGCGGCAATGACCGCCTCGACTTCGCGCTGACGATCTGTTTCATCCAAAAAGCGGCGGGCGGCCGCCTCGTTTTCCAGATAGAAAATCTCCAGAGCCGGTTCGTCGGCGAGCATCAAGGTTTCGCCCGGAGCAATCCGCGTTTCCGCTGGAAGCGGCCAGGAGGCGTCGGGGTGAGGTTGCGCGTTGTCGTCAAGCCAGAAGCGCACACCGGCCCCCGGATTGCCGGCGTGAAGCGGGAAGTATGCGCCGATACGTTCTCCGGTGGCGGAGTTAAACCAGACGTTTCGCCATGCGCGGCGGAAATAGTACGGCACGCTGCGTTTATCCAGTTCGGCATGCGGTGTCATCGGAAACAGTTGAAACATCACGCTGACCGGGGTCAATACCCGCCGCCCGGTGTTGACGACCGCGACCGGACGCACCGTAAAACGCGGCGTCGGGCCGTGAAGTTTGTTCAGCCGCC
>JAQVVK010000065.1 GCA_028698975.1 Victivallaceae bacterium | reverse complement strand
GCAAAGCATCGCCGCTCCGGAATAAGCCCCCATCGTCGCCCCGATCGCACTGGTGATGTGATCATAACCCGGCGCACAGTCGATCACAACCGGCCCCAGTATATAAAACGGCGCGTCGTCACAGAGTTCGCGCTCTTTTTGCATGTTCATGGCAATGCCGTCAAACGGGATGTGACCCGGCCCCTCCACCATCGCCTGCACATCCGCCGCCCGACAGCGGGCCACCAATTCGCCCAGAACCCCCAGCTCGGCAAACTGCGCCGCGTCACTGGCGTCGGCCAGACACCCGGGCCGCATTCCGTCGCCCAAAGACAACGTCACATCGTATTCACGGCAAATTTCCAATATGCGGTCAAACGCGGTGTAGAACGGGTTTTCGCGGTCGAACTTCTGCATCCACGAAGCCAAGATCGATCCGCCGCGACTCACAATGCGCAGCACCCTCTTTTTGGCCAGCGGGATTTGCTCCTTGAGCAACCCGGCATGAATGGTCATGTAATCCACCCCCTGCTCGGCCTGTTCGCGCATGACCTGGATTATTAGCTCCTCGGAGATATTGTCCACCTTTTCACAACGTGCCAACACCTCGTAAAGCGGCACCGTGCCGACCGGGGCCGGACTGTGCTCGATAATGGCACGCCTGATGTTGACTATGCCGCCGCCCGTACTTAAATCCATCACCGTGTCCGCCCCGTAACGCAGAGCAAAATCAAGCTTCTCCAACTCCTGACGCGGACAGCTCGCCAATGCCGAATTTCCTATATTGGCGTTGATCTTGGTCTTGAGCAGACGACCGATACCGATCGGATTGAGGTTCTTATGATTTATGTTGGCCGGGATCACCACCTTGCCGGCGGCTACCAGCTTGCGCAGTTCCTCGGGGTCGAACGATTCGATTTTTGCGACGCGGCTGATCGCCGCCGTGATTTTTCCGGCTTTGGCTTGCGCCGGTTGGGTTGCACAGTTCACGCTTTTTCTCCGGTTGAAAGCAGTTTTTCGAGTTCATTTATTGTGCGGTCGGTCGCCCCGGCATGTCGCCGGATCGCTTCGCCTGCCCGGCGGCCCAGATCGAGCCGCATTTTTTCGTCGCTCAACAACTTACGCAACTGCGTTTCCAGCTCGGCGTCGGTTGTCGCCGTCGCCACCGCGTTGGCTTCAAGCAAAGTGTTGAGTATGAATCTGAAGTTGCGCAGAATGTGACCGGTCACGATCGGTTTCGACAACAACGCCGGTTCGATCAGATTGTGCCCCTCGTCGTGACCGGCCAGACTTTTGCCCATTATCACGATGTCGGCTTCATTCATCAACTTGAGCATCTCCCCGGTGGTGTCGGCCACCAGCACATCCACCGCCGGACCGGCCGCGGCCTTTTCACTGCGGCGCACTACTGAAATACCTTTGGCTTTCACCATTGCGGCAATATCCGCGCCGCGCTCGGCGTGGCGCGGCACCAGCACCAATTTGAGCGACGGGAAATCCGTCTTGAGACGCATGAATGTGTCGCATATCAAATCATCTTCGCCCGGGTGCGTGCTTGCCCCCAGCACCACCGGGTGTTTTCCTGAACCGAAATACTTGTCAAGACCGGCCGGCGGCAGATCGTCGGGCGGCTTCTGATCGAATTTCAGGTTGCCGCTGTTGATTACCCGCGCCTTGGGCGAAACCCGGCTGAACCTCTCGGCGTCGGCCTTGGACTGCGCCGAGATCAGCGAGAATTTTTCCAGCAGCGGCGCAAAGAAGCAACCGGCCCGCGAATAACCCTTGGCCGAGTGATCGGACATACGCGCATTGACCAATGCCACCGGAGTACCCCGTTTGCGAGTCTCGCAAATCAGATTGGGCCATATTTCGGTTTCAAAAATGACCAGCAGCGACGGCCTCACCACATCCAGCGTGCGGCGCACCATCCAGAGAAAATCTATCGGACAAAATATCACCGCCGTCCCCTCCGGCGCCTGCCGCCGCGCAAGTTCCTGACCGGTCGTCGTCGTCGTGGAAATCACGAATTTACGCTCCGGGTGCTGTTTCCTGTATTCGCGCAGCAGCGAGAGAGCCACCACCGTTTCGCCCACACTGACCGCATGAATCCAGATCGCGCCGTGAAAAGCTTTAAGCTCCTCGCGCCGCTCGGCGGTAAACCGGCCGAAGCGTTCGGCAAAGGTGTCTTTCCAACCGCCGCGGTTGCGGTATTTGACCGCCAGTCCCGGCACATAAAACAGGAAACCGACCGGAAGAAAGAGGTTGTATAGAAATCGCATTTATTCCACCGTAACACTCTTGGCCAAATTGCGCGGCTGATCGACTTCGCAGCCGCGTTCGACCGCTGTATAATAAGCCAACAACTGCAACGCGACCGCCGTCGGGAGCGGCGCCACAAAGCGCGAACACGGCGGCACCTCGATAACGGCGTCGGCCATTTCCAAGACCTGCTTGTCGCCGCGAGTGGCCACCGCGATCACCGGAGCACGGCGTGCGCGGCACTCCTGAATATTTCCAATGATCTTGTCCTTGCCGGGGATGTCGTTGGCCAACGCCACCACCGGGTGATGCTCGTCGAGCAGCGAAATCGGCCCGTGCTTGAGTTCGGCGGCGTGATAACCCTCGGCATGGATATAGCTGATCTCCTTGAGCTTGAGCGCACCCTCGAGCGCGGCCGGGTACAGACAGCCGCGGCCGATGAAGAAGAAGTTCTCGTTATGCGCATAACGCTTGGCGATCTTTTCGATCTGCGGAGCCTGCGCCAGAACTTCGCGCACCAACTCCGGAATACGTTCGATCTCGTTGGCCAGCAGCATGCCGTCGCTCCGCGAAAAACGGCGGTTGCGCCCCAGCCGCAGGGCAAAGAGCAGCAGCATGACCACCTGACTGGAAAAAGCCTTGGTCGACGCCACGCTGATCTCCGGGCCGGCATGCAGATAAACGCCGCGCCCCGCCTCGCGGGCTATGGTCGAACCCACCACGTTGCAGATGGCGGTCACGATCGCGCCCTTTTGCACCGCCTCGCGCACGGCGGCGATGGTGTCGGCGGTCTCGCCCGACTGACTGATCGGAATAACCAAAGTATTCGGCTCGATGATCGGGTTGCGGTAACGGAACTCCGCCGCCTGTTCGACCGAGGTGGAAATCCCCGCAATGTCTTCAAAATAGTATTCGCCGACCAATCCGGCGTGCATACTGCTGCCGCACCCGGCGATGACGATGTGGGTGATCTGCGCGAGTTCGCGCGGACTGAGGTTCATGCCGTTGAGTATCGCGCTGCCCAGCTCGTGATCGACACGGCCGCGAATGGCGTTGGCGATCGATTCGGGTTGTTCAAATATCTCTTTAAGCATGAAGTGGGCGAAGTTGCCCTTTTCCGCAGCTCCGGCGTCCCAGTCGATCTTGGCGACTTCGCGCTCGACCGGCACATTTTTGACACTGCGCAGGTCGACTTTTTCGGCGGTGATGGCGGCGATGTCGCCGTCTTCGAGGTAGATGACCTGCCGGGTGTGCGGCAACAACGGCGAAACGTCGCTGGCCACCAGATTTTCACCCTCGCCAAGCCCGATGACGATCGGACTGCCCTTGCGGGCGACCACGATCAACCCGGGCTGCGCCGATGAAACCACCGCAATGCCGTAAGTGCCGTTGAGCTGATCCAAAATGGCGGCGGTGGCGGCCAGCAGGTCGCCCTGATACGCCTCGGAAATCATGTGTGCGATCACTTCGCTGTCGGTCTGGGAAGCGAACTTGCACCCTTTGGCCTCCAGCCTCCGGCGCAGATCCTGATAATTTTCGATGATGCCGTTGTGCACGACCGCAATGGTGTGATCCATATTGAAATGCGGGTGGGCGTTGACTTCCGAGGGCGCACCGTGCGTGGCCCAGCGGGTATGGGCGATGCCGCAGCCGCAGAGCTTCATGAACCCGGGCTGCGCCAGCGCGGCATCTTCCATGCGTTTGACCTTGCCGACCGCCTTTTCCGAGGCGATCCTGCCATCGGAAACAATGGCGAGCCCCGCCGAGTCATAGCCGCGATATTCCAGCCGCTTCAACCCGTCGATGAGTATTGGAGCCGTGCATTTCTTCCCGACATAGCCGATAATGCCACACATAAGGTTACTCCGTATTCCTGTTATTCGTTGAAGTTGACGTTAATATATTCGGCCGCCTCCTCAAGCGAACCGAGTATTTTGGTGCAGAAGCGCACCATCCACGGACTGCATTCCTTAAATTCAAACGGCGAAAACGCCACCACAAATTTACCCAGCTCGCGAGCCGCGTAAAACACCTCCATGCTTGTGCCGATGCTGGGCTTGTCGTAGTTGACCAATATGATGTCGGCGGCGCGCACATCCTGCAAATCGAATTCGACGATCTCGTTGGCACTGTCAACCTCGCGATCGACAAACTTACGCCGCATCGGGTCCAGCAGCCGGAAATCGTCCGCCAAAAGTTTTTTGGCGGTTTCACGCCACTCGCGCGCCTCCCCGGCGTGAGCGTCCATGATCGGCCCGGACAAATATATGGTCTTTTTCTGATTGGCAAATTCCGGCATATTCATTTCCTATTGACGCATCCCGGTGAGTTCGGGTGCTTTCTGCTTGAGAAGTTCCGACGAAATTGCCAGCGCATCGCTGGCGTTGGAGCAGTCAAGCGCGGCATCCGCCGCCCTTTCCGCCTCGTACATGGATATACTGCGCACCACCCGGCGCACCACCGCCACCGCGCCGGGCGCCATGCTCAACTCATGCACCCCCAGCCCCACCAGCAACGGTATCATAAATGGATCGGAGGCCATTTGACCGCAAACCCCGACCCAGATGTTGTTGGCGCGGGCCGCCTCGACCGTGCGGCGGATCAGCTCCAATATAGCCGGGTGCGACAGCCGGTACAAGTACGCCACCCGCTCGTTGCCCCGGTCGATCGCCATGGTGTACTGCACCAGATCGTTGGTGCCGAGACTGAAGAAATCGACCAGCGGCGCAAATTTGTGGGCGATCACCGCCGCCGCCGGAGTCTCCACCATTATACCGAGCGAAAGATGCGGTACAAATTCACGCCCTTCGACGCGCAACTCCTCCTGAAGTTCGGCCACAATGCGGCGCACCTCGACCACCTCCCGCACGCTGCTTATCATCGGCAGCATCACCCGGAGATTGCCGAACACCCCGGCGCGCAGCAATGCGCGCAACTGGGTGCGAAAGATGTCGGGCCGCTCGTGCAGACACAGACGAATGCCCCGCAGCCCCAGAAACGGATTGCGCTCGGTCGAGCGGTAAACCGTTGAATTCAGCTTGTCGCCGCCCACATCGAGCGTGCGAACCGTGACCGGATCATCCTCATTGGCGACAAGCAGCTGCTTATAGACCTCAAACTGCTCCTCCTCGTCGGGAAAATCCTCGCGGTTCATGAAAAGATATTCCGTCCGGAACAAACCCACCCCGCAGGCCCCGGAGGAACGCGCCTCGGCGGCTTGCTCGACCGATTCCAGATTGGCGGCCAACTGCACCATGAATCCGTCGGTGGTTTCCGGGCGCAGATTTTTTTCGCGCTGGAGTTCGCCGTAAAGTTTGTCGGCCTGCTCCGCCCGCAGCCGGTAGGCCTCCTCGGTGCGGGAATCCGGGTTGACGATGAGCTTGCCCGAATAACCGTCAACGATCACCTTGTCGCCCGCGGTAAGCTGATCCGGCAGCTCGGGCGGCAGCCCGACCAGAGCGGGCAGCTGCATCGACCTGGCCAGGATCGCGGTGTGACTGGTGGCACTGCCGGTGACCACCGCGAACCCCAGCACCTTTTTGCTGTCGAGCCGGGCGGTCTCCGACGGCGACAGATCGCGGGCGATGATGACCCGGCGGCCGTCCAGATCGATGTCGCCGCGCACAATGTCGGCGAGGTTGTCAAAAATTCGCGACGCCACGTCGTCGATGTCGGCGGCGCGTTCGCGTAAATACTCGTCCTTCATGGTCTTGAACACGGCGCCGAACTTCTCGACCGCGGCATAAAGCGCGCTCTCGGCCGATTCGCGACGCCCCCGGATGCCGGCCTCCACCTCGCTGCGGAGCGCGTGATCGTCAACCAGCAGCAGATGGGCGTCGAATATGTCGGCTTCGGCGGAATGGAGCTTGTCTTTGACCTCGCTGCGCAACTCTTTGAGCTGCTGACGGGTGACGTCCAGCGCGGCGTCGTAGCGTTTGATCTCGGCCTCGACCTCGGATTCGTCAATATGCACGGACTCCGGCTCCTGAAGCCGGCTGCCCGAGCGCATGCGCATTACCCGGCCGATCGCGATGCCCGGCGAAACCGCCATGGCCTGTATGGTTTGCGAGGGATACATAGCTACTGACCTTTACATGTTTTCTTCGTCACCGAAAGACGAAGCAAAATAAGCGGCCACTTCCGAAGCGGCGCGCGCGGCTTCCGGCCCGGTCGCCGAAAGATGAAGTTTGACTCCCTTGCCCGCCGCCAGCATCAGCAGCGACAGAATACTGCGGCAATCCGGAGCGTCTCCCGATCCGTCGGCTTTGCTCAGCGACAACTGCGCGTTGTAACCGGAGGCCATTCTGGCCAGCACCGCGGCCGGTCGGGCGTGCAACCCCATATGACTGAGCACCTCCACGGTACATTCGCATTTTTCGCCGTCCGCAACCGCGTCCATGAAGAGCTCCCCTTTTGGCTCAATGAAAACTATTGGTTTAATATACATCTGATTGCACGATAATTCAAATTTTCGCCTTGAAAAAGCGGGGCTTTGTTGTATATTCCTCAATAAGCAAAACAAAAACGGCAGGAAGTTTTATAATGAACAAGGACTGGAAGATCGAAACCCGCGCAGTACAGGCCGGCTATGAACCCGAAAACGGCGGCCCCCGCGTACTGCCCCTCTACCAAAGCACCACCTACAAGTATGACGACGCCCAGAGCGTGGCCGATCTTTTCGACCTCAAGCGCGACGGCTTCTTCTACACCCGGCTGGCCAATCCGACGGTGGACGCCTTCGAAAAAAAGATGGCTTCCCTCGAGGGCGGTGTCGCCGCGGTCGCCGTCAGCGCGGGGCAGGCCGCGTCGATGATGTCGGTGATGAACATCGCATCGGCCGGCGATCATTTTGTGGCGGTGTCAAGTCTTTACGGCGGCACGGTGTCGCTTTTTACCAACACCTTGAAAAAATTCGGCATTGAAGTGACTTTTATTTCGCCCGACGCCGATGACGACGCGGTGCGCCGGGCTTTCCGTCCCAACTCCAAAGCTCTGTTCGCCGAAATGCTGGCCAATCCGGCGTTGATCGTACTGGATGTGGAGCGTTTTGCCCGGCTGGCCCACGAAGCCGGCGTGCCGCTCATCGTAGACAATACCTTTCCGACGGCCTATCTCTGCCGCCCCTTTGATTTCGGGGCCGACATCGTGACTCATTCGACCACCAAATACACCGACGGCCACGCTCTTTGCGTGGGCGGCGTGGTGATCGAAAAGGGCGGTTTCGACTGGAACAACGGCAAATTCCCCGGCCTCTGCGAGCCGGACGAATCCTATCACGGTCTGGTTTACACCAAGAACTTCCCGGCGGCTCCCTATTCGGTAAAAATGCGGGTGCAGTATGTGCGCGATCTCGGCAACGGGATGGCTCCGTTCAACGCGTTTCTCTCCAACGTCGGTCTGGAAACGCTGCATCTTCGCATGGAGCGTCACAGCTCCAACGCCCTCGCTCTGGCCAAACACCTTGAGCAACACCCCAAGGTCGGCTGGGTCAACTACCCCGGGCTGAAATCAAGCACCCAGTACGCGCTGGCGCAGAAATATCTGCCCAACGGCGCATCGGGCGTGCTCTGCTTTGGCGTCAAGGGCGGCAAACCGGCCGGCGAAATCGTGATGAACTCGCTCAAACTGGCGGCCATTGTCGTGCATGTGGCCGACGTGCGCACCGGGGTGCTGCATCCGGCCAGCATGACGCACCGCCAGCTCTCCGACGCCGAACTGGCGGCGGCGGGGGTTTCTCCCGATATGATAAGAGTTTCGGTCGGCATTGAAAACATTGATGACATCATCAGTGATTTCGATCAGGCTCTTGCCAAGGCATAAACCAAGGATAGAGATCAAGATGGCAGTCGCGGGCAAAAAAAATCCACCGGTGCGAAATCTCGCCAAGACCCGTTCGGTCGAAAGCAAATTGGTGCGGATCGGCGTGGCTCTGGCCGTGCTCATCGCGGTGCTGGCCGGGGCGTTTGTATTGCTCTGGCTCTGCCGCGGCTGGCTGTTCACCAAAAATCCGCGATTGACCATTCGTGACGTGGCGGTGCAAAGTTCGGGGTTCTTCTCCGACAAGGCGGCTCTGCTGGCGCGGCGCACCGGGGTGGCCATCGGCGACAATCTCTTTGAGACCAGTCCGCGTCAAATACGCGAAAACGCCATGACCATACCATGCGTCGAAAACTGCGAGGTCATGCGGGTTTTGCCGGACACGCTTCAAATACGCGTGATCGAGCGCATTCCCCGGGTGGCTCTTTTCAATCCGCGTTCGCCGTGGGTGGCCGACGAGAAACTGGTGGTGTTTCCGAGGCTGGAGTCGATGTGCGCGGTGCGCGACATGCAGCTGCCGGTGATAATGGGGCTTGCCGAGCGCATGCCGACGCCGGGCCGCCAGCTCAACGAACTGGCCGGAGCCATGACGCTGGTGATGCTGACCGCGACGAGCTACCCCGACCTGGAGCTGGTCGCGCTCAATGTCGGGCAAAAGGACAAACTGGTGTTTTACGCCCGCTACCGGCACGGCCGGGCGCGCAAGGTGATATTTCCGACCCGCACCCGCAATTACAGCTTTCTTTTGAGCGCGCTGCAGAGCGCGATCATCAGTGCCGAGCAGCGCGGCAACGCGGCGGTGACGTTTGATCTGTCGTTTGACGGCGGCAACGTTTACTTGCGGCCCTGACCGGCTTATGACCCCGGCAGCATGCGAAGCCGCTTGCCGCCGAGCGGGAACTTGATATAAAACAGCGTGCCCTTGCCCTCGACCGATTCCAGACCGAATTCGGCTCCGTGTTCACGGCAGATGCGTTCGACGATCATGGTGCCGATACCGTTGCCCCCGGCGCGGTTGGTCTTGAACGCGGTGAACATCGCGCTCATCTGCTCGGAAGTCATGCCGCGGCCGGAATCCAGAAATTCCAAATGAAAGAATTCGGGATCGGCATAGCCGGAGATCACCAGCTCGCCGCCGTTGGGCATCGCCTGCACCGCGTTTCGTATGATGTTGTAGCAGGCCTGCTTGATCTGACCGGCGTCGCCGCGCACCGGAGGGCCGGCGACCGCGCCCCAGTCGCACTTGACCGCCACTTGGCGCGCCTCGATTTCCGGGCGCATGAAATTGAGCACTTCGACCACGAGTTCGCGCACGTCGACCTGTTCAAACTTGGGCTTCCCAGGCCGAATGGCGGTAAGAAATCCGTGAATGATGCTGTCGAGCCGCTCCACTTCGCTTTTGCAGATGCGGATCATTTCGGCATTTTCGGGGTCGTCGAGCGTGGCGGAGGCGGCGGCGCGCTCCAAGAGCTGCAAATTCAAATAAAGACTGTTGAGCGGGTTGCCGATCTCATGGGCGACGCCGGCGGCCAGCATGGAGACCGCCTTGACGGTTTCGCGTTCAAGTTCGTCCATGGTGCTGGTGCGGCTGTCGGTGACGTCGCGCAGGATGACGGCGGCCAGACCGGTGTCTTCCGGATAGGGCGCAATATAAAACTGTATGTAGCGGCGCGACGGATAGAGGATCTCCACCTCCTGCCGGGCCACCCGCGTCCACTCCTGCTCGTCCTCGCGCAGAATGCGCCGCCAATCCACCCCCTGAAGCAGCTGCGAGACTCGGATATCCTCCAAATCGTCCGGCAGGGCGAGCAGATCGTGCGCCGCCCGGTTAAAGTAGCGGATGCGCAGACGCCGGTCGATCACCATGATGCCTTCGTCAAGCGCATTGAACACGGTTTCGAAAAACCCGCGTTCGCGCACCAGACGCAAAATATACGCCTGACGGCTGTTGACGTCGAGGTCTTCGATCTTTTCGCTGAAACGGTCAAGAAAATTTTTCCGGTCGGCCATTGCAAAATCCCCGTTTTTGGTGTAACATATGTAAAATAGCACAAATCCGGGGAAACACAAGAAATGCGCATAACAAGAGTTGGCGTTATCGGTTTGGCCGCGACGATCTGGACAACGGCGACGGTGACGGCGGAGCCTCCGCCGATCATCAAGTTCGACACCGACGAAGTCGAAGTCAAAATCGAGGAGACCGGCGCACTGCAGGTGGTCGATTCGCCCGACTCCGATCTTTTGGCCGACACTCCGGCCGGGACTTCGGCTGGCCGGCTGGCCCTTTCCGGCAAAAGCATTCTCTGGTCGCCCGCCCCGAAACCGGGCGCGTTGGCTCCGGCGGCGGATCTGGCCGACGTCGCGCTCTCGCCCGACGAAAGCGCGCTGGCGCTGGTAAGTTATATCGGCCGCGCCCCGGCGGTCTCCAGCCGCATAGTAATACTCAATCTCTTAAACGGCAAGATCATCAACGCGTTTACGTTTGATCGTGAAGTCGTGCTGGCGGCGGCGTTTCTGGGCGACGGCCGGCGACTGGCGGCGGTGACTTCCGCCCGGACAAAGCCGGCGCGGGCGGCCGGGGTGTGGGTGATCGAGCTGGGCGATCCGCCGCGAATACGCCGGCTGTTTGATTTGCCGGTCGGGGC
>JAQVVK010000231.1 GCA_028698975.1 Victivallaceae bacterium | reverse complement strand
TTTCGTAAGCCAGGGCGCGGTGATGCGTTATCTCGGACCGAAGGCGAAGAAATGGCTCGCCTACCTGGTCGCTTCGGTTTCCGGTTCGATTCTGGCGGTTTGCTCATGTACCATTTTGCCGCTTTTTGCCGGAATCTACAAAATGGGGGCGGGACTCGGTCCGGCTTCTGCGTTTCTCTATTCGGGGCCGGCGATCAATATTATGGCGATTGTATTGACCGCGCGGGTGCTCGGCGTCGAGCTCGGCGTGGCACGTGCGGCCGGGGCGATCGGTTTGTCGGTGGTGATCGGATTGTGTATGCATTTCCTTTTCCGCAAGGAAGAGGCGGAGAAGGCGCGGCTGGCCGCAAATGAACCGGAAGTCGAAACCGGCCGCCCGCTGTGGCAGAATGTGGTATATCTCGGCAGTATGGTGGCGATTCTGGTGTTTGCGAACCTCGGGAAGTCGGCCGACTCCGGCGCGGTCTGGACGACCATCTGGAGCATCAAGTGGTATCTGACCGGAGCTTCCGCGATTGTTCTGGGCTTTATGCTGGTCAAATACTATGGCCTGAAACTCTGGAAACTGATTGCCATCGGCATACCGGTGGTGGCGTTGACGCTGCTGTTTCCGGACAAGCCTTTGCTGGCATTTACCGCCGGATTCTTAGGCATTGGCGCATTCACCAGCACGGAGAAAGAAGGCGAACTGAGGAGCTGGTTTGAATCCAGTTGGGATTTTACCAAGAAGATCATGCCGCTCTTGCTCTTCGGCGTAATAATCGCCGGACTGCTGCTGGGGCGGGTCGGCCACGAAGGGCTGATTCCGAATGAATGGGTGGCTAAGGCGGTCGGCGGCAACTCGCTGCTTGCCAACTTCTTCTCTTCGTTCGCCGGAGCGTTCATGTATTTTGCCACGCTCACCGAAGTTCCGATTCTCGAGGGGCTGATCGGTGCCGGGATGGGGAAAGGCCCCGCGCTCGCGCTTTTGCTGGCGGGTCCCGCGCTGTCGCTGCCGAACATGCTGGTCATCAACGGCGTGCTTGGATTCAAAAAGACGTTCGCCTTCGTATCACTGGTCATCGTGTTCTCGACCGCGCTTGGGTACTTGTATGGCAGTTTCTGATTTTGCAACAACCTTACGACAAGGAGGAGTATCATGAAAGTTCAAGTTTTGGGTTCCGGATGCGACAAATGCAAGAAGCTGGCGGCCAACGCGGAGGAGGCGGCCGCCAAGCTGGGGTTGACATGCGAAATCGAAAAAGTGACCGACATCAACGAGATCACCGCCCATGGCGTCATGATGACTCCGGCGTTGGTAATCGACGGCAAGGTGGTCGGCGTCGGAAAGGTCTTGAGTCCGGATGAAATCGCCAAGTTTCTGACCGCACCGGCCTGCGCCTGCGGCGGTACCGGCGAGGCGTCCCCAAAGGAGTCCGCGGATTGCGGTGACGGAGCTCCGGCGCAACCGCCCATCTCTTGCTGCGGGAGCGGGGAGACAACTTCATGCTGCGGGGGAGGCTGCGGAGGCAAAAAAGTGCTGACGATCATTCTTTTGAGCTTTGTCGCCGCCAGCATCGTCTTCATGGTGTTCAAGGAAGTCAAGGCCAAAAATGCCGCCGCGGCATCGCCGGCGACCGGGACGGAACAAACCGTTGCCGTTCCACGGAATGAGAATGTGCTGACCGTCTATTATTTTCACGGAACCCAGCGCTGCATG
This sequence comes from Victivallaceae bacterium, assembly GCA_028698975.1. GTDB lineage: Bacteria > Verrucomicrobiota > Lentisphaeria > Victivallales > Victivallaceae > Victivallis. Next base: position 973 of record JAQVVK010000231.1, on the reverse strand, counting down.
ACCTGCAACCGGATTGAGGAACTCGCCCGGGCCGCCATTCAGGATAAATACGCCAAGGAGATGGCCGCCGGCGCGGTGGTATTCCGTTCGGTCAATGTGGAAGAACCGGCCAACGAACACTTCATCCGCGATTTCCAGCTTACCACCCGCAGTGTTGTCATGCAGAAGGCCGGCAAATACGAGAAATTCGACGCGGTCTGGACGCTGGTGCGCGATCCGCGGAAATTCGCCGAGTACATTCAGGATGGCGCGGCCAAGATGATGGAGGTGAAATAATGGGTCCCTGCTCCTGCAATTGCGATGGTGGTCTGACCCTGATTTTCGCCTGCGGCGGAGCTGCCGATGTCGGCGAAGTCGCCGACCGGGTGGCGCGCAAGCTCAACCGGGACGGCGTCGGGAAGATGTTCTGCATCGTCGGAATCGGCGGTCGGGTCTCCGGCATCATGGAGTCGACCAAGGCCGCCGACCTGATCCTTGCGATCGACGGCTGCCCGCTGCAGTGCGTGAGGCATTCGCTGGAACAGGCCGGATTCACGAACTTCAGGCAGCTGAAGCTATGGGAACTCGGCCTCCGGAAAGGAAAGACCGAAGTGACCGATGAAATCATCGCCCAAGTCGCGGAAGAAGCGAAAAAACTCCTGACCCAGAGGACGTCATGAGCGAATACATTCTTGCGATCGCGACCGCGGCCTGGCTTGGGTTCCTGTGCTCGATCAGTCCGTGTCCGCTGGCGACCAACATCGCCGCGATCAGCTTTGTCGGGCGCAAAGTCGGCAAAGTCGGCGCGGTTCTCGGGGCGGGGTTGCTCTATACGCTGGGGAGGACGCTGACCTATGTGGCTCTCGGGATAATAATGGTCGGCGGACTGACGGCGGCGCCTGAACTTTCGCACATGCTTCAGAAGTATATGAATCTGCTGATGGGGCCGTTGCTGATTCTGGTGGCAATGGTCTTGTTGTACCTTATAAAGTTT
>JAQVVK010000230.1 GCA_028698975.1 Victivallaceae bacterium | reverse complement strand
GGCGGCCAGGGGCTTCTCCAGTCATTCGGCTGGGGTGTCGCGTTCGACACCAACCAGAATCCCGCCGACTATGAATGGCTCATCATGCTTGACGGCATCTCGCAGACGGAAGTCATTCAATTGTGGCAAAATACGATTCAGGGGACTCTCGGCAGTCCGACGGACAAGCCGGAAATTCTTCAGACCACCGTACCGCTGGCCGGCAATTATGCGGTTTCGCCGGCCGACTCGGCCATTAACGGCGACGCGGATTATTTTCTGGACTGGCGTTTCCCTTACAGCTCCTTCAAGGCAGCAACCGGTCTTACGGATTCCTCACCCATCCGTCTTTTTTTCGGCAGTTCGTCAAGCGCCAACAATCTTTCTCAATCCGGCGCGGATCTGGTCGGCGGCTCGGATTTATACAGCGGCCTGAGCGACATCAGCACCGTTTTAGGCACCAAACCCACGACCGGCATGGTCCGGTTCGTCGCCGCGCTTTCCGGCGCGGGCGACGTCACGCAAATCACCGCAGGCGACACTCTTTTTATCCGGGTGGACGACGCAGACGTCAACAACGACATCACAACGTTACAGACCGTAACCGTCACGCTGGTTGCGTCGAGCGGCGATACGGCGACCGTGATTCTCACGGAAACGGGGGTCAACACCGGAATTTTCACCGGATCAATCATAACGCAGGAAAACGCGCCTGTTGCCGCAGACGGCCTGCTTCAGGTCGCGCAGGGAGCGACGGTCAACGCCATCTACGTCGACGGCATTGACGCTTCTTACCATCTCAATCAGACACGGACGGACGCCGTTTCAGTCCGTTCTTTCCAGCCGCTCATCACCCTTGTAAAAAGCGCGAACCCAGCAACCGGAGCGCCCGGCCAGGAAATCCTCTTCACCGTTTACTTCCGGAACACGGGCGTCGGCGCCGCGGCCAATCTGATGATCATCGATTCCATTCCGCCGTTTACCGATTACGAGGCCGGCAGTCTGCGAATCGGCAGCGCCGCTTCGACTTACGAAACGGCGACGCCGCTTTCCGACGCGGCCGACACGGACGGCGGACAGTGTTCGGACAACAGCGTTGTCTTCGCGGTCGGCGCCGTCGCGGGAGACGACGGCGCGGTGAATTCGGGCGCCGACGAAGGAAAGGTCTATTTCAAGGTGAAGATTCAGTAAAAGGCCGTTGTCCGCAAACCGGGGGCAAGGCTTTAAGAACAGTTCTTCGTCACTAAAACGAAGAGGTTTTAATTACTCGCAATAAATAAGGAGGCATTATGACGGACCGAAAATCATTTCAATGGATGATCCTGTGGAGCGCGCTCATCGTGGCGGCGCTGTTTGCAGCGGCGCAGCAAGCCTGGGCCGACGAGCCGCGCATCGCTCTTACGGTAAACGGCGAAAAGGAAGTCGCGCAAATCCGAAACGGCAAAAAAACCGTATCCAAAGCGCCGATGGACAAAATTAAAAGTGGAGACATTCTCGTTTACACTATCACCTACCATAACACCGGCAAGAGTGTAGCGAGAGACGTCACGGTCGTCGATCCTGTTCCGGCAAACACGGTGTATCTGCCGGGAAGCGCCGCCGGAAAGGACACGAAAATCCTTTTCAGCATCAACGGAGGCACAACCTATCACGAGCCCCCCGTAATGCGCAAAAGCCTGGACACAGCCGGCAGGGAAATCACAGCGCCCGCGCCGCCCGAACTCTACACCCACATCCAATGGATCGTGAAGACGCCGGTGGCCCCCAACGCGACCGGCACGGTAACCTTTAAAGTTAAAGTCAAGTAAGCACACAGGACTGATAAAAAATATAACCACCCAGAGAGGAGAACATTTATGAAAACCGCAAGAGCATCCCTGCTATTCGTCGTCTTGCTGACGGCCGGACTGCTGCTGTCCGCGCTATTGTCCGCCGGGCCGGCCGGGGCCGCGGGCACGCCCGCCGGCACGACAATTACGAACAAGGCCACGGCAACCTACACCGACGCCAACAACAACACGTACACGCCGGTCGAATCCAACACCGTCAGCGTGACGGTCAGCCAGGTGGCCGGCGTAACCATTACACCCGCCACCGGCAGCCAGAACGGGTCTCCCGGCGGCAAAATTTACTTCGCCAGACAAATCACCAACACCGGCAACGGCACGGACACCTTTAACCTGACCGCCGGAGGACTGCCGGCCGGCTACGCCTATACCATTTACAAGGATACGAACGGCGACGGTATCTTACAACCGTCGGAAGAGGTCGCCGGCAACATCCTGGGCGCGAGCGTTACGCTGAATGCGGACCAGACTCAATACGCCATCGCCGTCGTTACCGCGCCGGCCGGAGCGGCGGCGGGAAGCACCGCCACGCTCAACCTCACCGCAACCTCCGCGCTGACGCCGGCCACGAGTTCGACCTCCACGATGACCATTACGATCCAGGCGGCCGTCATCACCTTCAGTAAATCGGCAACACCCGTCGCCCCCAAACCCGGTGAAACCGTGACGTACACCATCACGTGGAACAACAGCGGCACGGCGCCGGGTTACATGGTTGTGCTGACGGATGCCATTCCGGCCGACACGACGTACAAGACCGCATCCATGGCTTACGGCGGAGCGGCCCGCACCGATGCGGCCGACGGGGACAACGCGGATTACAACGTCACCAATCCCGGCAAAATTACC
>JAQVVK010000229.1 GCA_028698975.1 Victivallaceae bacterium | reverse complement strand
CAATATCGTTGACTACGCCAAACTGCTTGAGGCGATGAAGCACCCGGGAATGCACCCGGAGCTGGTGGTCAGAGTCACCGGGTTCACCGCCTATTTCGCCATGCTTTCACCTGAATTCAAAAAACTGGTGGTAAACCGGATCATCGAGAAAAAATAAGATTAAAGAGTTCAATACTTCATTTTATGAAAGGAACCAATATGAGCAGCAAAAAGAAAATGCGGGTGGCCGTCATCGGCTGCGGAATGATCTACGAGGAGCATATGGAGGCATATGCCTGCTTGTCTGATTCGGTCGAAGTGGTTGCGGCGGTTGATATTAAACCGGATAGACTTGATGTCATGGAGCGCGACTGGAAAATTCCGCGCTCGCGTCTTTACACCGATTGGAAGAAAATGCTGGCCGAGGTAAAGCCCGACGGCGTCGATATTTGCCTGCCCAACTACCTCCACTGCCCGGCCGCGGTTGACGCGTTCGCCGCCGGATGCCATGTCATGGTTGAGAAGCCGATGGCACTCAATGTGGCCGAGTGTGAAGTGATGATGAAAGCCGCTCAAAAAGCCGGCAAGATACTTGGCGTGGGCTTTCAGCTTGAGCACTCGCCCTCGACCAACGTGATAATCAACGCCCGCGAGGATGGTTTTTTTGGCAGGATGCAGCTGGTCGAGGGGCGTTTGCTCCGTCGCTGCGGCACGCCCAACTGGGGAATTTATTACAGTCGTGAACTTGGCGGCGGCCCCATCATGGACATCGCCGTGCATCTGATCGACATGGTAACCTACACCATCGGCCGCCCCAAGGTCACCCGCATCAGTGCCGGATTTTTCGAGGGTAAAGGCAAGAAAAAGTTTGATGCCGTGTGCGAATTCCCCGACTGGAATTACAAAGAATACGACGTGGAAGATCTGGCCGCGGCGCAGATATATTTTGACAACGGCATAATCTTTCAGCTGGAGACCTCGTATTTCTTCAACATGAAAGAAAATGTGGTTTATGAATTCAAACTCACCGGAGAAGACGGCGGCCTCTACTGGCGCAATAACCAGATACCGGAGTTTTACTGCAACCGCTATGGCGCGATGATGGATATGACCCCGGCCTGGCTGCCGCCGATCGGGCGGCCGGTGCAGTTCAAAAACAAGCTTGACAACTGGGTCAAGGCGGTACAGGACGGCACCCCGCTCCTGGTCACCGCGCAGGACGCGCTTTATGTGCAGGGGATTCTTGACGGCATCCGTGAATCGGCAACGACCAAAAAGGAAGTCATATTCTGAAGATGAATATCGGCGTCATACCCCAACGGCTCGGCGGAGGACTCTTTGAGTCGCTGCGCCGTGCCGCAAAACTGGGAATCGATTGCGTTCAGCCCTATTCGATCAGCCGCACCGAAAACCTTCTGGATTTTTCGGACGATCAGCTTTGCGAGCTAAAGAATGTGTGCATGGATTCCGGGCTGTCGATAACCGGTATATGCGGCGAAGTCGGCGGCTTCGGATTTCGCCTTGCCGATAAGAATCCGGAACGCATTGATTTGTGCCGCAAAAACTTCGAATTATGCCGCAAACTCGGCGGCAGTGTCGTATCAAGTCATATCGGCGCGATCCGGCCGGAGCCCAATGATCCGCTGCGGCTGAATCAGCTTGACGCGGTAAAAGCGATCGGCCGTTATGCAAAAGAGTTCGGTATCGGGTTCGCCATTGAAACCGGCCCGGAAAGATCGGAAACGCTGCGGGGATTTCTCGATGAAGTTGACAATCCATACGTCGGCGTCAATTTCGACCCGGCCAATCTGTGCATGATTCAAAACGAAAACGCGTGTCATGCCTTAAAGGTGCTCCACGACAAGATCTTTCATGTGCATATAAAGGATGGCAAAAACTTTCAACCGTGCGATGCCGAGCAAGTCTATGCCGCATTTGCGCAGGGCGGGATTAAACAGCTCTTCAAAGAAAGCGGAGAATTGTTTACCGAAACCCCGGTCGGCGAGGGAGATGTCAACTGGCCGCAATGCCTCGGGGGCCTGCATGGGTACGGTTACGATGGCGCGTTGACCATCGAGCGCGAAATCACCCCGGCCGCCTTTGAGGACACAAAAAAAACCGTCGAACTGCTCCGACTGGAGTTGTCCAGATTATGAACGGCACAACATTTTAACCATAAGGCAATAATATGTTTTCAAAGGAATATGATGTAGCGGTTGTCGGCGGCGGCGTGGCCGGCGCGGCGGCGGCCATACAGTCCGCCCGTTACGGTAAGAAAACCGCTTTGCTGGAAAAATCCGCATTTGCGGGCGGTCTTGCCACATCTGGTTTGATAAACGTATTTTTGCCGCTTTGCGATGGAAACGGCCGTCAAGTGAGTTTCGGCATTTGCGAGGAGATGCTTAGACGCAGTATAAAATACGGTTCGGGAGATATTCCTCCCAACTGGCGCAACGAGCGCAACGCTCCGGAACGCAAACGCCTGATAAGCGTATTCAACCCGGCGTCGTTTGTGCTGTCGCTCGATGAGATGCTTGAAGAATGCCATGTCGATGTCTGGTTTGACACGCTGGTGTGCGACGTTTCCGTCGAAAATCAGAAGATCACTGCGATCAAAGTGGAAAACGAAAGCGGCCGCGGCTCGGTGACGGCAAAGCAATTCATCGATGCCTCCGGGAGCGCGCTTCTGGCCCGTCGTG
>JAQVVK010000228.1 GCA_028698975.1 Victivallaceae bacterium | reverse complement strand
GGGTCGTCGATCTTGGCGTCAAAGAGTTCTGGAAAGCGCGTCATCGGCCACGCGAGGCCTCGTCCGTCTCCCAGCACGACTTGACCAAAATCGCGGCCATTACCGGCGTCGAGGTGGTAGCAGGTGGTGTTTCCCTGATTGGCGTTGACGATCTCACGCCGCGCCGCGCGGCTGTCAACGCAGGAAATAACAATTGCAAAGTGCGTATTTCTTGCGTTGAACCGCTCCGGATGCGCGTCGAACCCGACCCCGAGCGCAGAATTGACCCGCGTCGTAAGCGTCACCGCTTTGTTGCGCCCGAGGTCGGCCGGGCCAAACGCCTGGCGGCCAATGTTCGACTCGGAAACCGTGTCGAAATCAAACACGTCGACGTTCAGCCCGGGGTGGCCCAGTGCGCGCAGCGTGACCGCCAGTCGGGACAGACGCACCAGCAGCATCGAACCCGTGCCGCCGCACCCGGCCAGCGCAACATCGACTTTGCCGGCGGACAATGCAGGGTGTGCAATGTGTTCACTTGCTTTCTTCATCGATCGCCTCCTGTAATTTCCTGTTTGACGCTGTCAGCGCGTCGTCATGGACTTGCGCCGTGCCGCGACCGGCGGCGCAATAAGCCTCTTCCCACACCGTTGCCCCCCCGTTTCCGCCGGGGTGGGTAAAGGGCGACGCCAGCCAGGTTTCGGCGTCGTCCCGAAGCCGCGCGACCGGGTCGGACTTGCTGCTTCTGGCTGAACTTCCCCAGCAGACGCTTTCTTGCGTCGTATTGTAAAATGGGGCGTAATAGAGCTTGGTTTTCGCGTCCGGGCGTTCGTTTCCCTTGACCGCGTAAACCCGGAAACCATTTTTTCCAAGCATAAACACGAGGCTCCAGAGCTTCACGCGACGGCGGTTTGCGATTTTGTCAAAACCGGCGTCGGCGGTGCGCCACGCCAGCTTCGCCGGGGCGGCCGGCCGCCACAATGCGGCGAACTCGGGCGCGACGGCCAACACATCGCCCGCCAGCACCCGGCTGCGCGGCTCGGTCTCCTCGGCTTGGGTCATAAGCGCGAGACGGCGGAATTCGGCAAGGTCGAACGGCCGGCCGTCCAGCATTTTCCCCTTTTCGTCGATCTGGTGAATGGTGGCCGCTGCGACGTTGCCACATCTCTGGATATCGTACAAAACGATCGCGTAACTCGCAGTGTAGATCAGATCAGCAGTGCTTGAAACGTCAAAATTCATTGTTCAACCTCAACGCGTCTAAAATTTTACCGGTCGTGGCGGCGGCTTCGATGAACCACTTCAACGCGTCGAATGATTGGGCCATTACTCCAGCTTCCACATTGATTGCGTAGGGGGACATCATCTCCTCGCCGGTATCGTTTCTGCAAAAGTCCTCACGGCAGATGTCGGTCGCGGGGTCTCCCTCTTTCATCCAGAGAAAACAGGCCGGGGCGTCGCCGAGTTCGCGAATCGCCGTCGCCTGATCGTTCTTTTTGAGAAGTTCGCCAAGTTCGATCAGGCGGTCGCACAATGGCGTCAGCTTGGGTGGAAAACGCCCCGGCCGCCCAACCGCCGCCGGGCGGTGACCGGGTGGCTGGTTAAAGCATTCGCCAAGCGGGATTGGGGGCGTGGCATGGTATTCAAACCCGCTTCGCGTCCACTCTGGCCACTCCTTTTCGATCTGGGTGACGTCGTACCGGATGTTTTCGTCCAATCCTCCATTTGGGCAATCCTCCATCCCTTCGTACTCGTATGTATTACTGATATAGTCGGTCGGGGTGGCGATCCAGACCGGCGACGCGTCCAGCGCACGCGTGATGTACGCCGGCATGCCGGGGTGGCTCTTGTGCAGCCTGCGATAGGCCGGGCCGACCTCGACTGAAACGTATTCCATCGCAAAGTCAAAAAGGATGCATTGCTCAAATGGGAGCTGGCGTTCCTCATATTCTGCTGCGTCGCACAAATGGGCGACACAGCAGATCTCTGGCCAGTAAATCCCCAGCGATTCACTGCCAAGCCGGCCGGCCAGACGCTCGAGCGTCCGGATAAGCGTGTCGGTGATGGCGTTGTCGTCGGCACTTGCGACCGGCGGAGCGACCTCCGACAGCGCGGCGAGAAACCGCGCCGCCCGGCGTGAATTGTCTCCTGATGTCGCCGATCTGGCCAAATTCGACAAGTCGGGCAGCGAGGGCCCCAGTCTTAAAACAGCACTCCGGCGAAGCCGGGCGGCAGTTTTGGCAGCGCGTCCGGCGTTCGCTGGTAGCGTGATTTGTGCCGGTTCTTTATCGTGTGGTGTCTGGATAATCTTCTTAGGCATTCTGCAACCTCCGGATTGCTCGCCGCGTTTAGTATCACTTCTTTTGGTTCGCTCTGGCTGTCGCCGCCGGTAAACCGGCGGAGCAGCTCCTCCGCCGTGGTCACGCCCGACGCGTCCGGTAAAACTTCCTCCGGCATGGGGTCACCCCTTGGGTCCCAGCTTGGGGCCAAAGGTGAACTCCTGCGTGCCGTCGTTTCGTGTCACCGGTCCTTTGACTGAGGCTTCAGCGAGCCAGGGGAAGTTCACAGCGTAAACCTTGCGCACTTCGTCCGGGGTTTTCCCCTCGATGTCCGCGAACTCCTGACCGTTGCCGGTGAATACCCGTTTGCCGTTTGAGGCGATCGCCGGGGCGGCGGCATTGGCCGCCACGGTCTTTTTGGTTGATTTTGACATTT